>CBDUZQ010000135.1:0-7069 GCA_965371755.1 uncultured bacterium | reverse complement strand
CAACTCAAATCTCCCCATTCAGCCCAGACAGCGTCGTCATTCCAGTGATCCTGGGTGGACTTCCACCCCCATTGAGTGTTAGCTGGATCCTGAACGATGGCGGAGATATTCAACCAGTAGATGGTCCCCGAATCCTGATGGAACCAATCGGCCTCGGGCAGGAAGACATTATACTGAAAGTACGCATAGTGGTCTTCCGGGAAAGTGTCGTTGGTCGCCGGATCAAACCAGCCTTCCATAGTCGGCGGATCGATCGGAACCACGTCCCAGTCTGTTATTTCCCATTCGCGCAGGGTCTCCCCCGGCTTGCTGTATCCATCCGGATTCTGGTCAGCCGGGATATCGGCATGGAGGCTCAGCCAAAACGTCGTAACCTGACCCTCGTCCCCGTGCCTCCAGGCGCCCCAGAAGTGGACATCCTTGATCCACCCCGTTTCCATGCACCTGAAATCGTCCGCCAGAATCAGCGGTTGGGTAGCGTTGACCGCCCAGCCGGTTTCATCCGGCAATTGCGGCCAGTGCATCTTGTGGCCGTCCTCTGGTTGCCAGTCGGCCAGTGCCGCCAAACCCAGCACGAGAACGGGCACACATACGAGCAAGATAGCTTTCCTGATCATAATACATCTCCTCTAGTGAAATCAGCCATTGCTGACACTTTTAGTTTATCAGGGCACATATAAACAGATCTTGGTATCGCAATGATGTGACTGTTCCTCCGTGGATGAACCAGCATAAGACAAACCAAGAAAGGCTGATATCCTGATGATCCACTTATATCAAAATATAGCTTTCCGTCTACTCTGCGTCAAGCTTTTATATCGTCTCGTCGGCTCCCACGACGAAGTGCTGAAGCGTTCCGGTCTGCAGTACTCCAATCGAAGGCGAGGCCACCGCGGCTAAGGCATTCCTACGTAGCAGCTTAAACGACGGCGACCAAGCCTTCCTGTCACTGCTGCGGTTCACTGCCGAATTGGTCCCTGCAACATACAAAACGGCCACCCCCGGATATCCCGAGAGTGGCCGTGGTTTATGTGCGTGTCATCGACACTAATGTAAGTTAGCTACGGACAGTCGGAGCAGTCGCAGCGGCAAGGTGCCGGGCCGCCGGTGAACATGAAGTCGACCGTGAATACCAGATCAGAGATATCAAGCCCGCCGCTGCAATCTACATCCGCTTCCTGTGTACACGGCGGCGGAGGACCACCATTGAACATATAGTCGACCAGGTACACCAAGTCAGAAATGTCAATCGCGTCGCCAACATCGTAGTCAACATTGCCCCGTAGCGGCGACATGCAGCAGCTGCCGACCGTGTCAGTGATTACAAAAGCCAAACCCAACGGCCCTTGCCAGTCTGGTGGCTCGCTTGCCACGGCGCCAAAATCCCAGTAACCGCTGGAGTGAAGCTGACCCCAGATAGCTGGACCGCGCCAGTGATCATTGGTCGACCTCCAACCCAGTGCGGTGTCACCAATACCGTCCACATCCGTGCTCATAACCAACCAGTAGATAGTACCCTCTTCCTGCCAGAACCAGTCAGCCTCGTCGAGAAATACATCGAACTGGTAGAAAGCCTGATCATCATAATAGTAAATATAGCCAGCTGAGGAGTGAAACCAGTTCTGTGGGTTCTGATCCGGCATCAGAGTCGCCTGGACATCAGCTATCGCCGTCATCCAGAGCAGCTCTTCCGGTTGAGTTACGTCGAATCTGACGGTATCTGAGAAGATGGCCATGTAGAGAGTGTCAAGAGTACCGACTCTTCCTTGCCACCAGGCTCCCCACCAATGGATGGATTTCACCCAACCGGTCTCACTGCATTGCCAGTCGTCAGCCAACGCAATGTTAGCTCCAAAATGAGCCATGTCGCAGTCCCAGCCGTTTTCATCGGGTAGTTGCGGAAAGTGCATCTTGTGCTCATCACCGGGGTTCCATGTCGGAGCTTCAATTAGATAGCAATACGGACCACCCCAGGCAGGGACATGCTGAAGACCACCTTCCAAAGCCCATCTCCAAATAGTGTTCGGAGGAAAGAAGGTTGAGTCGAGACAAATTGTCTTTCCCACTTCGTCGCTGGATACTTCAGTGTTAATGTACCAGACATCGTCATCGAAACCGGTTTCCAAACCGGGACCGTTTGATCTCATAGTACTGACCAGAACCAAGTCTTCGCCGGAGCCGGTAACATTATAGTAAGTGACATTGAACGGCATCAAATCAAAGCGAGTCGGCCAGCCGATGCTGAACGAATCGCACTGTATAGGCTGCCACTCAGCACCGTCCGGGGAGTATACACGAAAACCGTTGTTGATCCCGTGTATGGCCAGCCCTGTTTCATTTGCAATGTGTACATCAAATTGAAATGGCATGGTGGCCAGAACAGTGCCATCGCCCCCGGCGCCCAGTCCGGATACCGAGGCCGAAACACCTGGCGGTGCGGTCCACGCCAGGGTACTGCCCCCTAATAGAAACAAGGGAAGCAGGAAGGCGATTAGATAAGTGACGGTGCTTCTCAATCGGGTGCGCATGATTCCTCCCGGATTAACTGATGAATAGATCTTGCCGGATTCAACGGCGTTTCGCTACGAGCGAACAATTCGCGGAAAACGATGTAGCTGCAACGTCAGAAGGGCATTTGGCAAGACCGATATCTGTGATCTGTCTAAATCCAAATATAGTCATAACTCGCCTTCTGTCAAGAGGTTTACAGGCGATACGGGACAACAGCGCTCGAGCACACCATGTTCTTTTTCAAGTTCAACGCAAACTTGTAGATTCTGAAAGTAAACAAAACGGCCACTCCCGGGGATTCCGAGAGTGGCCGTATTTTTATCGGAGTGTTATCAGTCCGAAGATGTTGTTTCTATCAGCGCGGGTAGCAAGGCAACGGTGGCGGTCCACCGGTGAACATATAGTCAACCAGGTAAACGAGATCGGCGATGTCTATCGCGCCGTCTGCATTCATGTCTGTTTCCTCAAAGCAGGGCGGGGCCGGTCCGCCATTGAACATGTAGTCGACCAGATAGACCAGATCGGAGATGTCGATATTGTCGCCAGGATCGTAGTCGACATTCCCCCTGAGCGGTGTAATACAGCAATCGCCGCTGACAACAAAGGCGAGGTCAAGGGACTGGGAGAAGTCCGGCGGCTCCCACATATCGATCCACAATTCTTCCCCCATAAATGCCCACACGGCGTCGTCGTTCCAGTGGTCTCCGGCTGACTTCCAGCCCCACATAGTCTCCTGGGGAACCTCGACGACTGCGCTGATGCACAGCCAGTAAATTCTTCCCTCCTCCTGCCAGAACCACAACTGATCGGGCAGAAAGATGTTGTACTGGTACCAGGTGATATGGTCATCGAAAAAGAACTCACCGTAGGTGGGGTTGTACCAACCCTGCGGAAACGGCGGCATTTCTCGGACTATGACATCGAAAATGGGTATCTCCGCCATCCACAGCAGTTCCCCCGGCCTGCTGTACGGAACCTGCGGTGGATCGGCGGGGATATCGCTGTAAATCATCAGGATGAATTGATGGATTTGACCTTCCCAACCGTGCATCCAGGAACCCCAGAAGTGAATCTCCTTCACCCGACCGGTTTCCGAGCACATCCAATCGTCGGCCAGCATGATGGGAAAGGTGGCATTGACATCCCATCCCATTTCATTAGGCATTTGGGGGAAATGCATTTTATACGTATCGCCCGGATCCCAGTCGGCAAACGCGACCGGAGCCATCAACAGGAGCAACAGCGTACCCAGCATTGAAGCTCTCAAGACTCTTCCCATGAAACACCTCCAAGTTCGGTAAAGCGATTATCAGTTGAGCGCTGATACTCGCGATTCAGTTAGCTCCAAACCTCCGCGACTGCGGAGAATTCGCGGTAATATAGACGGCCACCCCGGAGAGTCTCCGAGAGTGGTCGTGTGGTCTTCAATGTGCTTTATCCTCCATCACAATATCCCTATGGACAGTCGGCGCAGTCGCAACGACAAGGCGCCGGTCCCAGGTTGAACATGTAATCGACCAGGTAAACCAGATCGGCGATGTCGAGTATGCCGCCTGAGCAATCCATGTCGGCCTCCTCAAAACAGACCGGAGCCGGTCCGCCCGTGAACATGTAGTCGACCAGATAGACAAGATCAGAGATATCAATGACATCCCCAACATCGTAGTCGATATTGCCCCTGATCGGCGGCATACAACAAGTCTCCTCACCACCAGTGATCACGAAGGCGAGGTCAAGCGATTGCCCGGTGGGATCGCGCAACTCACCCCAGTTAGTACCACCCTGGTAGAAGCGAGCCGTGGCCGTGGTCGTACCGGCGTAGTCCTCGAGCACCGAAGCGGGACAACCCTCGAACTCGATCTGGTAAGTGACGTCGAAGAAACTTTCCACCTGGAACGTGCCGTTAGGCAGTCTGGCCAGCGTTATCTGACCGGGGCTGGGCAGACCGAAGTCCTCGCCGCCATAAACGCGGAAGGTGCAGAAATCGGGATCACCGAACAGTTCACCCCGCATGCGGTATACGGTAGCGTAGAACTTCTGGAGGTCGTCGCCCGGCGTCCGCTCAGCGGTATGGATCTCCAGCCCGATGTAGACCGCCAGGTGGCGGTTGAAGCCGGCGAGACTGCCGGTGCCTGTCACATCCAGATCAAGCGTCGCCTCAAAGCAGTGACCATCACCACCAAGCGTACCGCCAGGGCCTTCGCAGACACCCTGGGCAAGCGGCAGTGAGCACGGATACTGGTCGTGCTGGCAGGTGAACGGAGTCTGTATCTCAGCATCCAACTCAATCGTCGTACCCGGCGGCAGGCCATCGATAATCATCATCGGTTCATCGGCGCTGAAGTCACAGTCGGCCGGCAGCGTTATCGTGCCACCGCCATTGTCCGGTTCGGTGCAGAGGGGCGCGCCCCAAACACCGTCGTCGTTGAAATGCTCGATGGAGGTTTTCCAACCCCACTCGCCGTCGATGGCGCCTTCAACGTCGGCCATGATGTTCAGCCAGTAGATGACTCCCGAATCCTGCATGAACCAATCGTCCTCATCGAGATAGACATTGTACTGGAAGTACTGCGAATGGTTGTTCTCCAGCCACAACTGAGTCTGAGGATCGTGCCAACCTTCATAGGTAAAGGGATTGATCTGCTGGGGATTGAAGTCGGTCACGACCTTCTGCCAGATAAGTTCACCGGGGCGGCTGTATGGAATCTGCGGCGGGTCGGCCGGAATATCCCGATGGATACTAAGCGCAAAGCCGTTTATCTGACCCTCGATACCGTCCTTCCAGGAACCCCACCAGTGGATGTCCTTAACAGGTCCGGTCTCACTGCACTGCCAGTCGTCGGCGAGGATGAGCGGCAGCGAGCCGTTGACGTCCCAGCCGGTCTCGTCCGGGAGTTGCGGGTAGTGCATCTTATGGCCGTCTTCCGGCTGCCAATACAGGTCCTCACACCGATCATCCATGCCGTTGTGATTCAGGTCACCGCTGCAAGTGGTCCAGTCGCCGTGCCACTCATCACCGGCGGCGATGCAAAACGCCTGAGTGGTTATGTAGCACCCACCGACATCATCGCAGCAAGCGCCGGTCGGCTGCGGACACGGATTGGGATCGCAGTCGGTCCAGGCACCCTGCCAGTCACCGGCGCAGGCAAACTCGGTAGTGATCGTACAGCCACCAGTCACCGGATTGCAGCAGGCGCCGGTCGGCTGCGGACATATATTGGGTGTGCAGTCGGTGCCGTCACCCTGATAGTTGCCGTCGCAACCCTCAAAGGTAGTGACGTAACAGTCACCGGTCAAAGGATCGCAGCAGGCGCCGACCGGTTGCGAGTTGATCACGAACGAAAGATCCATCGACTCACCAGTACCTTCAGCTACGCAGGCGTGCATAATTACGCCGCCGGGGATGATAAAGTTGAAGCCGCGCACGTCGATTGAAACCCACTCCGGATTGTACTCGGGCCAGATCCACGGAAAGACGTAATGACCTTCCGCGTCCTGCATGACGAATAGCACTTCGCGGCCAATGTACAGGTCTTCGTCGACACCCGGCATCGGCGGCATACTGTCACCCGGTGGCTGGTCAAGTGACCATTGATCGGTCGACCAGTTAATAGCTAATTCGATGTAAGACGGCCCCGGTCCGCGCGGAAAAACGTCAAAGTCAATAAACGCTTCCTTGTACCGCTCGGGGTCGTAGGGATGATCGTAGAACCAGATGTTCCACCAGTCGTACATCGGATAGTAGTACCAGCCTTCGCCGTAGGCGTTCTCACCGTCGCCAGCCACAAGCACCCCGGACTCATCGAATTCGACAAAGAAGGCGTTGAACACGGTGTCGGCGTCGGCGCCCGGCTCGAACATCTCCTGCCAGTCCATACCGCCCTGATTGAAGCGCGCCGTAGCAGTGGTTGTACCCATGTAGTCTTCCAACTGCGAGCCGGGGCAACCCTGAAACTCGATCTGGTAGGTAACATCGAAGAAGCTTTCGACCCACCAGTCCGGATCGTCCAGGTGCTCGGAAATCGTCATATGCCCGGGGCTGGGCAGACCGTAGTCGTTGCCCCCAGTCACTATGAACTCACAGAAATCCGGATCGCCGAACAGTTCACCCTGCAACCGGCGTACAACGATATCAAACTCTTGACACGGATCGGGGGGAGTGCGCGGACCAGTGTGAATTTCCAGTTCCACCGGTACCGCCAGGTGGCGATTGAATCCGAGCAGCGAGCCGGTGCCGCGCACGGTCAGATCGAGCGTAGCCCAAAAACAATGATAATGACCACCAAGGGTGCCGCCCTCGTCCTCACACTTGTCGGGCGGCAATGCGCCGGAACAGAGTGTGACGCCACCGGTACAGCCGAAGCCCGTGAAGAACGCTTCCATCTCGATAGTGGTGCCCGGCGGGAAACCGTTGATGATCATCATCGGCTCAGCCCCCACGTAGTCGCAGTCGACCGGCAGGTCGACCGTGCCCGATCCGTTGTCGGGAGCGGTGCAGGTTGATGTACCCCAAACAGCATCGTCTTCATGATGCTCCACCGACGACTTCCAGCCCCAC
>CBDUZQ010000134.1:0-7089 GCA_965371755.1 uncultured bacterium | reverse complement strand
CCCACTCCGTTTTCATTCAAGGTGAGTGATCTCAGGCTCGACATCGTCACGTCGATCGTCAGATGTTGCCCGGTTACTTTTACATCGTTGGGAACATTGCGGCCAATCACCAGGACTCCGCCGGTCACATCGGTGGTGATGAACTTCAGCAGGTTGTGGTCAACGGTGACCACCAAACTTTGCTCAGTCCCGAACGTTAGGTTGACATCTCCCACCGTGTTTAGAATCACCGAATGAAAAGGGTCAACTTCCCGAACTACATCGACCAAATCGCCGGACCCATGAATAGAATTGTACGTCAGCGGTATATCGCCGCTACTACATGACAGCACCATCAGAAAAACTGCAATTGGCAGGATAGGCGTTGGCCTTCTGAACATATTCGTCTCCATCAGCCCGACGCTGATCGTCGGTTGCATTACTCCTTGGGCATGGCCAAAGTAAGCATCCATATCCAATATGGCAAGCTGCATTGTCATTATGCCTGATCGGACAGGTCGGCCGTGGGGACGTTTAGCAACCTTAGAATCCCGCCGATTAACCAAAATGATGTACGCGATCTGCAGATTCTTTCGTATCTTGTCTGTGGATACATTAGCGATTTGACCACACGGGTATCAAGTGTTCTGCCGTTATCGAAAACTCATAGTCACCACCTTTGCCGTATTCCTGTTGTCGATTCCTTCGGCCGCCGGGCAGGGGTCGATTTATGGCGCGGTTGCTCGTTCCGGCGGGAGCGTCCCGGCCAACGGTGAGTTGAGTTTTTTCGGATACCTTGATGACACCGATGAGGAGATACGAATCGAATCCTCAGTTGGGGCTGGGTACGACGCCGGCTTCTGGTTCGACGATTTTCAAAATTACCAGACCGAATCACCCGGCAACCCGTACGATTACCACTTTTTCGATATTGAACAGGGCGAAGGGTACCTGTTGTCGGACACTATGCCTGACAATTCGTTTCATCAGAAGGATATAATCCTGGGTGCTGTTTCCTGGCCGTCGGCGCCGACGACATTCGACGGGCGATTCACTTCCGGCAATTCAGTAGAGATCACCTGGGATACCAACCCCGAATTGACCGTGCATGTTTATCGGCGCACGGCGCCGTCTGAAGGGTCGTTTTTCCGTATTGATGATCCGACCGGATCCTTGACTAACCCCGGCGTTGCCGGCAACCTGTTTCTTGACACGTCGGCGGACAGCACCTGCGGCTACCAGTACCTGTTGATTGCCGAGGACGCGCAGATGCAGCTCAGCCCGCACTCGGCGATTCTGACGGTTAGCTATGAAGCCACTTGCTGCGTTCTTCGGGGCGATGTCGATCATTCAGGAGCGTTACCCCTGGATATCGGTGATCTCATCTACTTGGTCGATTTCATGTTCACCGGCGGGAACGAGCCTCAATGCCTTGACGAAGCTGACATCAACGGCGACGGCCTGCCAACTATCGACATAGCGGACCTTGTTTTCCTGATTGACTACATGTTTCAATCAGGGCCACCTCCACCACCCTGTTTCTGATGTACCCAGTGCTCTCAGATGACCTAACAGGCTGTTGAAAAACGCCGCAATCGTCATTGCGAGGCCACGCGTTTCGCGTGGCCTTGGCAATCTCTAAGTGGCTGCCCCATAACGATCGGAGATTGCCGCGCAGCGGAAGAAGCCATTTATGGCCTCGCAATGACGGAATCATCGCTTTTTCAACAACCTGCGAAGGTTTGCCTCTTGCCAAGATGAGCTTCGGAACCTACCTTCCGAGGCTAAGGTGACCGGCGTAGGAACAAGAAGGCAATGAGATCGACACTTACGATATCGTCATAATCGGTGGTGGACCCGGCGGCTACACAGCAGGGATTCGGGCCGCCATCAAAGGCGCCAGGGTTGCCGTTGTCGAGGTCGACAAGCTCGGCGGGGTCTGTCTGAACCGTGGATGCATCCCCTCCAAAACTCTGATCGCCTCAGCCGTGCAGTACAAGAAATTCAAGGAGGCCGAATCCTTCGGTATCACCGCGTCCGGGCCGGTCAGCTACGATTGGAACGCCATGACCGCCCGCAAAGACAGTGTCGTCGGCAATCTTGTGAAGGGGATTGGTCAGTTGTTCAAATCCCACGGCGTCGCCCACTATCTGGGCTACGGCAAGCTGATCGATGCCCACCACGTTCTGGTAGTCGATGAGAACGGGGGAGAGACAAAACTGAAGGCCGGGAACATCATCCTTGCCACCGGTTCGCGAGCGATGAACATACCAGCCTTCCCCGTCGACGGACATCGCATCCTCACCTCCGATCACATGCTGGAAGTGAACCATCTGCCCGCCTCCATTCTGATCGTCGGGGCCGGGGTAATCGGTTGTGAGTGGGCCTTTATGCTGTCGATGCTTGATGTCGAGGTCCGGATGGTCGAGATGTTGGAACGCGCTCTGCCTTTGGAAGACGCCGGGATCTCGCGCCTGATCGAACGGGAACTCAAGAAGGCCAGGATCAAGCTGTTTGCCGCCACGAAAGTAGAAGAGATTCGGCCCGGTCCGCAGGGAGTCAGCGCCCGGCTGTCGAACGGTAAAACCATCGAGGTCAACCAGGTTCTTATGGCTGTGGGGCGCGCTTTCAATACCGAGGAACTCGGTCTGGCCGAGGCCGGTGTGAAAACAAACAAGAACGGTTCCATCAAGACCGGCGCCGACATGCGAACCAACATCAAGAACGTTTTCGCCATTGGTGATGTCCGAGGCGAAATCATGTTGGCCTACACGGCTGTGCATGACGGAACCATCGCTGTCGACAACGCGCTCGGCGGTAAGGTCAGGAAAGACTATCTTGGTGTACCATCGGTGATCTTCACGCACCCCGAAGTGGCCTCAGTGGGTCTTGCAGAGGCGCAGGCGACTGAAAAATATGACATCGCCGTCGGCAAATTTCCCCTGCGAGCGCTGGGCAAGGCACATGCCGAGAATGAAATCGCCGGTGAGGTGAAGCTGATCGCTGACAAGAAAAGCGACCGGCTGCTGGGAGCTCACATCGTCGGCGCCCACGCCACTGAGATTATTCACACGGCAGCTTTGGCGATACGGCAGTCGATGACGGTAACGCAACTTGGTTCTATGATTTTTGGTCACCCGGTTATTTCAGAGTCAATCATGGAGGCGGCCCACGATCTGCACGGCTCGTGTGTGCATCTTGCGCCCAGGAGGAAATGAGCGCAGTTCCTGCGTTCGGCGTATGAAGCGCTCATACTGCGCCCAGATTCGGCCGCCGATCACGCTGTCGGCTAATCCATTGACTATCAGCAACTAACGATTTTGAGGTGGGCTCTTTCGAGAGATTTTTCGGCGCAGCGCTTGCGCCGCCTGTTTGAGTTGTCCCCTGATGAGTCCATTTGTCGCCGAGTAACTAATTGTGTTACAAGTAATTAACATATCGTATTGAGGGGCGGCGACTCTTGGCATGCAAGTTGTTATATATCTATGCGAAGTTAGTTACTCTAGATACAGTATGGCGGTGAAGGGTATCTTAGAGGTGGGGTTTGAAGGAGTTCCATTGTGAGGGTGGGACTCCTTCGTTTTTTGTGCCAGCTTTCTTACCGAACGAAAGGGGGATGTTAAATGCAAAGGCGCATGCACAGACTCATCTCGAAGTATAGCTGCAGGGCCTTGAAAACAACCCTACTGCATACTACTGGACCGGAGGGCGCCACAGCTCTGTGCCGCGACCAACCCTTCAAGTATCAGTGTCGGTACCCTATCGGGGGCGAGCCAGGCATATTCCCAGATCAGGTAATCGTCACACAGTAGTCTGATAGAGGGGGTACCATTACAGTCGAAGTAGTTCCAGGCGCGACCATTCTCCTGAATCGCCGCAAAGCTGATATCTTGTTCGTTGAGATAACTAGCGACCCCTTCCACGGTTGAATTCATGCTTACTCTGGTCAACCCCGAGATATTCAGCCCGAGTTTATCGTATTGCCTATTAATCTGTTCGACTCTAACCATAGCATGATGAGAGAATGGGCACCAGATTTCAAAGAATATCAACAGTTGAAAAGGTTCGCTTTCCAGATCAAAATCTCCCTGGAAAACATGCTCAACACCAAAACTCTCAGGCACTTTGCGATAACCGTAGACAGCTTTCGCTGAATCGATATTGCCACGCACAATATGAACGGCAGCGAGAGCGCTAAGAGCACGCTTAACAATGTAAGGGTTATCACCTTTTACTCGCTGGGACCGATCAAAAGCATCTCGTGCCAGATTCTCAGCTTCATCTGTTTGTCCGGATTCCAACATGAACCAGGCAAGTCGTATTTGCTCGTATACCGTTCTGGATGAGTCCTCGCCCAAATGCTGCTTAAGTCCCTTCCACGCCTCTTCTGATAATCGCCTGGCGTCAACCAGGGAGCCAACATCCGCAAGCGCCCCTGCGACGCTACCCTTGCACACCATGACATCAATATTGGATTCTCCCCAGCGTTCCGTACAGGCGGCCAGAATTGCTTTCTCATTGATCAATTGTTTCTGGTTATCGTCAAGGATGTTGTAAGCAAGGGCTAGATCGTCTCGAAGGTCCAAAGTCTTGTCGTGTGATGGCCCCAGCGCTCTTTCGCTCAGATTGACCGCAGCGACCAGTTCTCGTTCGGACGGTTCCCAGTGCCCAATGTTCATATAGGCCATGCCCAGGGATCTTCGAATACCCGCCTCTATCTCAGGCTCGTCCGGGAAAGCGCCGGTGAGTTTCTGGCTGGCACGATCCAACACATCCAGCACAGTGGTCCGGTCGCCCCATCCGGGTGGAAAGGCTGAAGTCAACAAGTCGGAAAGGAACTGCTGCCCCTTGATAGCCTTTTGAGAAGCGAGTTCGGCTTTCTGCCGCTCCTGATCGACTTTCACCAGGAGCGAAGTTGTCGTGATAACTCCGGCCAGCAGCAAGACGACCGCGGCGCCGACGAGGGCCATGACGGCTTTGTTGCGTCGAGCGAAAACTCGAAACTGATATGACAATCCGGGACGGCGGGCAATCACGGCGTCCCCGGCCAGGTATCTTCGGATATCCTGGGACAGACCGAAGGCTGACTGATACCGTTCTTCCCGCTGTCTGGCCATCGCCTTGTGAACAATCGCTTCCAACTCACCGCCCAGCGATTTGTCCTGCACTCCCAGAGCCTTTATTGATCCGGCCCGCACCTCGGATGCGAAGTCAAACAGACGCTCCGAACTGGTGGCATAGGGCAGGGCGCCGGAGAGCAGTTCGTAGAGAATCAGACCGAGAGTGTATACGTCGCTTCGTGTATCAATGTCGTGTGGGTCGGCATCAAACTGCTCAGGGCTCATATACTGAACCGTTCCCAGGATCTGCCCCACCTGAGTCTGAGCGGCGGCCTGTTTCATGTCGGCATCGGTGGCCCGAGCGACACCAAAGTCGATTATACGAACCTGGCCGCTCGAATCTACGAGGATATTGGATGGTTTCAGATCGCGGTGTACGATTCCTCTTTGATGACCGTGATGAACAGCATCGCAAACCTGTAAAAACATATCCAGACGGTCGCGGGCGGTCAGTTGCGAGTCAGAAGCATACTGAGTAATCGTTTTGGCGTTGGGAATGTACTCCATAGCAAAAAACGGGGTCAGCGTACCGTGGTCATCGAATGAACCCGCTTCATAGATCTGGGCAATTCCCGGATGTCGAAGTCGGGCCAGCAACTGAGCTTCATACTCCAGACGCCGAATAGAACCTTCATGCGCCAAAGAACCCCTGACGATCTTGACCGCCACCGGCCTTCGGGGGTTCTCTTGTAACGCCTCAAAGACAGTGCCCATTCCGCCCGACGCAATCACCCGTTTCAGGACATACTGCCCGATCTGTTTGGGGTGGTTAGCAGCCAGGTCGTTCGCACCCTCATCTGACTTAAGGCTGCGAGTCTTGTCCTCGGAGGCCGAACCAGGCTTCCGAAGTGAGCTATTGTTTTTCTCGTGTTGGGAATCCGACATAATCACATACCTTCAACCAAGGATTTCTCTCAATGACCCAAATATGAATCAATATACGCAGCAATTAGAGACTAAGCAAGTCCATTTAAGGTTGTTTTTCTATTGGTGTCACTCGCAGGCCGCCGCCGTCCAGAATTAGTCGGTTGATAAATCCTGCCGGGCTACGTATCTTCTTGGAATGGATGAGCAGACCAAAAGAACAGAAGTCGCCGATCGCAAGCTCGGCGACGAGTGGGAGGATTGGGACGGTCGCGGCACGCCGGCGTCAACCGAGGCAGGTTCTCGCCTCTTTCTCATCCTGGCGGTTTTGGCTGCGGCGGTTTTGGTATCGGCGGTAGCCTTTTTCCTCTGGTTGATTAGCCCGCGGTTGTCGGAATTGGCCGCCTTCTTACCTCGGCTGTTTTCGATCCTGTTCTTCGGCTTTGCCGGCATTCTACTGATCTGGGTAGCGTTGTTTGTCTGGTCAGCGGTTTTTCATCGCCCCATCTCCAGGCTATTGGTGATCCCGAGATTGATCAATCGACTGTTGACCCTGGTGCTTGGACTGGGTCGAGTCTTCGGTGTATCGAGTGATCGTTTGACCAATTCATTTCTCAAGGTCCACAATATCTTTGTAACCGCTGTACCGGACATAATCGAACCTGAGCGGTTACTGATTCTGACGCCCCGATGTTTGACTCGCGAAAACAACATCATGCTCCGCCGCCTGCGCGATGAGTACCGTTTTCAGATGGCCACTGTTGGTGGCGGCACGGCGGCCCGCCAGAAGATTCGGGAGGTTCGGCCGCAGATGGTGATTGCGATTGCCTGCGAACGAGATCTGATTTCCGGTTTCAGGGAGATCAACCCGTTTATCCCGGTCATTGGTCTTCCCAATCAACGTCCGGAAGGACCTTGCAAGAATACATCTGTCGACCTGTCGATGCTTGAGGCTACCATTCTTAAATGCCTCGGTGCTCCGCCCACTGGAGCTTCTTGAATTCTATTGACAAATACCGATATTGTTCTAAATTGTCGACTCCAGGTAATGGCGGTGTAGCTCAGCTGGTTAGAGCAGCGGAATCATAATCCGCGTGTCCGGGGTTCAAGTCCCTGCACCGCTATT
>CBDUZQ010000133.1:0-7176 GCA_965371755.1 uncultured bacterium | reverse complement strand
TTGATCTCGGCCTGTTGGTGACGATAGAGGTGCTCGTGCTGCGTCCGCCGGGCGGCTCTTTCGGTCAGATACTTTTCCAGGCCGCCGCTGTAAAATTCCAGTTTGCCGAAGCGCAACTCCCAAATCTCTGCGGCCGCCGCGGCCAGGAACGAACGGTCATGCGACACGACAACAAAACTGCGCTCGGCTGCCTGCAAGTACTCCTCCAGCCAGCGCGTGGACTCGATATCGAGATGGTTGGTCGGCTCATCGAGAAGCATCAAATTTCCCTTTCCCGCCAGCGCCCGCGCCAACCCGGCCCGGTTACGTTCACCGCCGGAAAAGTATTTGATCAGGTCCCTGTGCCGCGCCGGTTCAAACCCCAGTCCGTGAAGAATGGTCTCGACCTCGTGTTCGAAATTGAACCCGCCCTCCTGCTCGAATCTCTGCTGCAAATCACCCAGTTGATTCAAGCGTTCGATATCTTCCGGTTGATGTTGCAGGTGATGTTCCAATGCCGCGATCTCGGTGTGCATCGCGGCCAGTTCGTCACGCGCCAAAGCGACATACTCAAAAAGCGTTTTCTCAGCGTAAGCGGTGAGGTCCTGTTCGATATAATCAATGCGACACTGTTTGGAACGATGCATCACTCCCCGGTCGAGTCCCATCCGTCCGGCAATGATCTCAAACAGCGTTGTCTTGCCGCACCCATTCTTACCCACAAGGCCGATACGGTGGCCGGCTTTGATGGTGAAGGATACGTCGTCGAGAATTACCTGATCGTTGAACTTGCGGGAGATTCTCTCTGCCGCCACCAGTGTCATGGTGACTCCTCGGAACCGGCGCCGCGGGCCAGAAGCATTTCGATCAGCAACAGAATGGCGGCGAGCCACAGAAACAGCGGCCAGAGTTCCCAGCCAAAACGCAACTCGGAGATTACTGTCACGAGGTCGGCCGTCGTCGGGAGGAGATGATGTTCAGCAGCGCCGAGTGCGGAAATCATTTGATCGACATCGACCACCGCCAGATCGGCTTCAACGGGACTCAGGTTAAGGGCAAAGCGGTCGACTTCCTGACCAAGATAAGTTGTACGATAGATACCCGGCTGGTCCGCCGCATCGGGGCGATACAGGAGCCGATCACCTTCTTCCTGGGGTGGCACGATGTAAATACTGCTGTCGGGCGCCCACAACTGCAAGGGTGAACGAAGCGAACCTCGTATGTTCACACTGCGGGCGATATTCTGACCGACGATAAGTTCGAGATCGACACTGCTCAGATCGGACGCCAGGTACTCCGCCACTCGTGAAACAAAAGGCACAAAGAAAGCATGGCCGGTGAGGTCGGAGTACTCAGGCGACATCGGCCCGGTGAAAGTCAGGACGCGACCACGTCCGTAACGATGCTCGACCAGCGCCGGTCGGTCGCCGGAGAAACGCATCAGCACCCGGCTATCCGACAACAGACTCAACCGGGGCAGCGTGTAGAACTTCACCAGGGGAGGTTTGCCGTCTTCAAAATCAAAGACGGAGAAGATCGGATGTTCCAGATCGACGGAGCTGAACGTGTAGAAACCGGCCCTGCTGACTGATGTCTTGATCGGTTCTTTAATGACTACGCCGGTCGTGACGGACCATTGACGATTGAACGTTTCGGTGTCGGTCTTCGAACCGTAGATCACGAACAAGGCTTTGCCCCGATCGACGAACGACCACAAGCGTTCGACATAGCTGTCGCTCAGGGCACACGCACCGGCGAGTATGACCACATCGTAGTCCCGGAAGTTCACACCGGAGAGTTGCTCAGGATCGGCTTCCTTGACCGACCAATACTGGTTGACACTCGGCGCCGGCGTCAGCGCCAATGACACAAAGCGCGAAGCATTGTCACCGCGGATAATAAGGACGTTGAAACGATCGGGAATATGCAGACTGAAGTAGAAACGATTGTCGGCGGCAAAGCGGTCATCGGAGAGTTCTATCCATCCGGAATGAAACCCGGTGTGGGATACGGATCGGGTGAAGCGCACGGCTGTCTCCCCGCCGGCGGCCACGCGCACGTCGGTTTGCGCTACTCGGTTGCCGTCGAGAAAGAGTGAGGCGATCAGGTCGTCTCGATCGGTAGCGCCGTAGTTCCTGACGGTAGCCGTCAGGTCGAAATCATGCCCCGGCATCAGCAACTGACCGCCGAAATCGATTCCGGTGATGCCACAGTTGTCGATTTCCTCCAGTGGCAGTTCCACCAGACAGATGCGGGCGTCACTCTCGGCAAGAACCATCCGATCCGGCAGGTTGCGGCGCTGGCGATCGGTAACCAGGTAGATTTCCCGGTTAAGATTGTCGGAGCGTTCGAGAAGGGTCAGCGCTTTGTCCAAACCACTCTGCAAATCAGCCGAGGACGAACCAGAACGCAGCCTGCTCAAAAGGTCGCCGGCTGTCGCTGCCGAAGTAAAATTGACGGCCTCATCACCCCCGGCGGTCGCATCCAAAGGTAACAGGGCCACCTGGTCGGCCTCACCAAATGTGGCCAGCAATTGTTCGGTGCGCTTGCGGGCCAGTTCAAACAGGTCGCCGTCGGCCACGTACCGATTCATCGACGCCGAGTTATCAAACAGAACCACCGCCGACACCGCCGCGTGCGAGCCGAGACCGCCCTCTTTCATAGTCGGACGGGCAAAGGCCAGAACCACCGCCAGGATAATCAGCATCCTGAGAATCAACAGCAGCAGTTGACGTATCTTGAGTCGGCGCACCTGACGTCGCTGCATCGCTTTCAAATGTTTGAGCGAAGAGAACTCGATTACCTTCACCCGCCGTTTGGAGAACAGGTGAATAATCAGCGGTATCAGAGTGGCCGCGGCGGCTATGAGAACAGTCGAGTTAAGGAAGTTAAACATCGTGCGGTGCTATTGAGTGTACGGTGTCTGGAAGTACGTTTGCGCCTCGCGCTGGTGGTAGTCAGCCGACGGCAAGGCCAGGACTGCCGTATAATGATCGATTGCCGCTTGGCGCTCGTTGCTTACATCGGCCAGCTTCCCCAGCCAGAGATGCATCATCCCGAGATAGAACGGTCGGGACTCAAGAAACAGGGCGCCTTCAAGGTATCCGCGCGCCTCACGGTACCTGTCCATACCAAGGTAGCTCATGCCCAGCCACAGATGGACTGACGGCGACGGGGTGCCGGACTGAAGGGACATTTCAAGCCCTTGTACGGCTTGAGCGTAGTACTGCAAGGCCAACTCACGATCTTTTTCATCGGCGGAACGGCGCAGAATATCGGCCAGCATAACCATGGCGCCGGCGTGAGGTCCACCTTTGGAGGGCTGGTTGATGATTTGTGTCAGATGTTCTGCAGCTGTTTCTTCATCGCCCCGGTGGAGGTAGTTCATGGCGAGGTTGAAGCGTATACTTTGACTGGTCGAGTCCAGATCGAAGGCTGTCGAGATATCCTTGTAAGCTTCATCGTACAAGCCGTTCATCATCCGGTAAGTACCCAGAGTCATCCAGAACGAGGCAGAGCTGCTTTCCAGTTGCACCAATGCCTGCTGCGCGTCGGTGGCGCTGTAGTAGTCGCCGTTGAATAAGCACGCTCTCTTAAGCAGCGACAGGTACCTGACCGAGTCCTGATGCGTCTTCGATAATTCCACCGCCGTCCGGCTGTAACGCAGCATCAACTTGTAATTGAACATGGCCTCGGCCAGTTCGGCATAGAAGACCAGACCTTCCGGATCAATAGCGCTGGTGTCGACAAAGGTCCGCCAGCCTTGTTCCAGTTCATCGACAGAGCGACCGTACTGCTGCTCGATCTTTTCTTTCAGATTCAGATCATCCGCCGTCTCGTAAAGCTTCTTGAACCCCGCCCAACCAAATTCATTGACCAGATACGTCACGAAGGTGGCGGCGGTGCGATCGGCCAGGTACGGATCGGCCGTAAAGTATCGATAGGTATCCAAAAGCTCCACCAGTGGGATGGCCTCGCCGTCGGCCACGATCTCTTTCATGTCAAAGAGCGCAAACGATATGTAGTTGGCCAGTCCCTCCGAAAGAAAAGGAGGCGCGTAACCATAGTTGCGCAGCACCGCTGTGTGGGCCAACACAAACGGATCGGCGGTGTTAAGCGCTTGAGTGAAGACAGCATGAGCCGTAGCTCTGGTAGGATCGACTGCCGTGCCGAATCGCTTATCCCAGATAACGGACGGCAGGTAGCAGGGACACAGGTAAATATCGTACTTGCCGGGGAGGGTGAAATTATAGAGCGTTTGGATACGGCGGTAATGCTCTTCCATGATCCCGCGCACGGCGCCCCGGTAAAAATCGCCCAGGGAGTTGGGCAGGTAATTTATATCGAGGTGGGCCGATGGATCCTTGGTAAACGTCCCGGCGCGACGGTGGCTGAAGGAACACATCGAGGTATCGATCTGCACCATTCGTAGCGGTGTAAACTCAAACGTGAATCGTGAGCTTCCTTTGCCCTCGATATCCTTGACGCGCGCCGGCAGGCCGTACTCGACCCGAAAACTTCGCGAGTAGGTGTTGGCTCTGGGACCAAGCGTAATGATGTGTACGGTGAATTCGCACCCGCTGCTGTCAGCCGCCTTGAGGTCGATATCAACCGAGAACGTCAGCAGGAATCCGGACGCAGGTATCCCTGCCACGAAGGCCACGGTGTCGGCAAACAGCAGGCGTTCGTACGAGGAGTCCGGGTCAATCTGGTAAATGGTGATAGCACCGTCAATACCGTCCTCCGACCAGGTCGGTGAACCGGCCAGCAGTACGATGAAGAGAAATGGAAAGAGCTTTTTCATTATTCCTTATACCTGAGCCAATGACAAAAGCCGATCAGCGATCAGCCGTTTCGATCTTAGTCGTCGGCCGGCGCCAAACAACCGTCCTTAAGGATCGGCAGAACCGGCATGGTATCACAAGCGGCGGCGGCCGTAACGTCGGTCTCGAATCCCAGCCGGCTCAAGAACCGGGCGTGCTCACCCTGAGCGATAGTCTGCCGCAGAGCCGTCTTGTTACTCCGATAGAGAAGCAAAGCCAGCGATCCGGCATCGTTGACGGTCAGCTTGATCTTGCTCTTCGTCGCCAAAAGATGCATAAGCATGCCGCCGCAGATAGTATCCTCGATAGAAAACTGACCGGTCATTCCGGCGCAGGTGATCACCAGATCGCGGCCTTCCTCGGCTATTCTTGCGGCGACTTTGGAGACATTGTTCAAACTGCATGACAGCGTCAGGGCGGCGCCGGTCGCTTCCATGAAGGCTGCGGTGCCGTTGCTGGTGGTCATGACTACGTACTTGCCGCCGACAACATCGCTGGTGAATTCCGCCGGCGAGTTCCCCAACTGGAAATTCTCGATCTTGATTCCGTTCCGTTCCCCCGCGAGGATAGCCATTTCGGGTCCGATTTTAGTCCACATGTCGACGGCCTCACCGGGGCCGGACGTCGGTATGACTCCTCGAGCGCCCGCCATCAGAGCGGCGCTGACGCAGGTCGTGCAACGAAGAACATCGATCACCACCACCGTCTTGTCGCTGATCTCGTCGCCGGAGAATGGAATCGGGGTCAAGTACAGTTGTACGTTCATGGGAGAATCCTAACGGTGCGAGCCGTCCTTGTAGAACGGTGGCTTGACCACGTGCGCAGCAAACCGCTTGTTTCGGATAGCAACCTCCAACTCCGAACCGGCCTTGGCGTAGCGGCGCGGAACGTAGCCAAGAGCGATGGGTTTTTGCAGAGAAGGGGAAAAAGTTCCTGAGGTCACCTTGCCGACCGGTTGTCCGTCAACGAGGAGATCGTACCCCTGGCGGGGAAAAGCTCGTCCCTGAACTTCCAGACAGACCAGTCGTCGCTTCGGTTTCTCCGCCTTGGTTTGGGCGACAACGTCACGACCAACAAAATCAGTGTCGAGGTCAACGATCCATCCGAGTCCGGCCTCGATGGGATTGGTGGACTCATCGATATCGTTTCCATACAATGCCATCTTCATCTCCAGCCGCAGGCTGTCGCGCGCGCCTAAGCCGATCAGTTGAAGATCGTAGCGCTTTCCCACCTCGGTGATTGCTTTCCAGAGAGAATCGGAGTGCTGCGGCGGGATATACAATTCGAAACCGTCCTCCCCGGTGTAGCCGGTTCGGGAGAACAGAACTTCGCAGCCTGCGATCTCGGCCGTGGCTGAGGTGTAGAACGCCATATCGGCAAGGTTGTACGCCGTCAGTTCCGAAAGAAGTTTCTCGGCGTTCGGTCCCTGTATCGCCAGCAGGCTGACCTGGCCGGATCGGTCGACCAGTTTTACATCGCCGTCGAGGTGCGACTCAAGCCAGGAAAAATCCCTGGCGATGTTGGCCGCGTTAACCACCAGCAGGTAGCGGTCGGCCAGCCGGTAGATCAGTAGATCGTCGACGATACCTCCGTCTGCTTTGGTCATGCAACTGTATTGAATCTGCCCGACTTCAAGGGCGGCGACATTGTTGGTGGTGAGGTGTTGCAGAAAATCAAGGCTGCCACTGCCGGTCACTTCAAACTCCCCCATGTGGGACAGATCAAACAGACCGACTTTCTCACGCACGGCCAGATGTTCGGCGATAATTCCCTGATATTGGACAGGCATCATGAAACCGGCGAATTCAACCATCCTGGCGCCGGCCTCGATATGGTATTTGAAAAAGGCGGTCTTGACCGCCTGCGTTTCGGTCTCGGTCATCGGTGTTATCCTCTTGCGTACGTTACAGACCAGAGTTACCGGCGTAATTAAGAGCGATCAGGGGAAAAGTCAATATCTTAGTTGCTCTTTACCGCTTGCCGACCGAGGCGACGCCGTGTAGATTCACCCGGTGCGAGTGCTCGCGAACCCTGATTGGAGCAGGTAGGACAATGCCGGAATTGCCCGAAGTAGAGACGGTTGTCAGAGGACTCCGTGACACTATCATAGGCCAGACGATTAGACGGGTCCAGGTCCAGGCGCCACCGGCTTCAACTGTCGTAGCCGAGTCGCTGAAACCGGCGACCTTCGGCTCGCTCTTGACAGGACGCAGGATTCTCGAGGTATCTCGTCGCGGAAAGAACATCCTGATACAACTATCCGATGGTCTCACACTCTGGGTGCATCTCAAGATGACCGGCCACTTCTTCTATCGACCAATCTCCGATCCGGTGGACAAACATGATTTGGTGCTGTTCGATTTTGAGTCGACCA
>CBDUZQ010000132.1:0-7205 GCA_965371755.1 uncultured bacterium | reverse complement strand
TGCGCGGTTTCGGCGCCGACGAATCGGCCGTAGCCGATATCGCCATATCCGTCTCCGAACTCGTCAACAACGCCATCCTTCATGGCAATAAGTCAGCCTCGGATAAGGCGGTTACCGTAACGATCTCGAAAAACGACAGTTGTGTTGAGATATCTGTGACCGATCAGGGCGCCGGGTTTGATCCCTCGGATATCGAGAACCCGATCGATGACGCCAACCTTATGAAAGAGGTCGGGCGTGGAATTTTCATTGTGCGATCGTTAATGGACGACGTGGAGATTGAGGCCTCCAGCAGAGGCACAACTATCATTGTCACCAAATGCATTTAGTAAGGTCTGATCGTTTCGATTGAGGCTGGAGTATGAGCGCAGAACTACTAAGAACACTGTGCTATTTCCTAACCGGTGGCTTTCTGATTTTTCTGGCCATCACAATTACGCGCGACAATTTTCGCAGCAGGCTGAATCGTGTCACCGGCGCTATGTTGTTTTTCGTGGGACTGGGTCCGTTGTTTATGGCCTTAGGTTCCGTTCTCGCGCAATCGGCGACCGACCCCTTTGCTTTTGAAGCGTCACCTGTTTACAAACTGCGCCACCTGTGGGAGTTTTTCTTCCCGCTTCTGCTCCTGTTCTCATGCCTGTTTCCCTTCGACCGCCTGAGTCGCGCCGGCTATCGTTATATCCGCCTTGCGATTTTCCTGCCCCCGCTGATGCACAGCGTAATTGTGCTCTTCTTTGACCAGCTATCCTCCGCCCTCGACATATTTCATGTCGACCCCGGTGACGAGGGGCTCTCGAGCCTGGTTGTGCAGCCGCTGGCGACATTGTTTTCCTGGCTGAAACTGACTCTGAACGTGCTCCGGGGATATGAGAGATCCATCTTTGCCGTAGTCAGCATAGCCTACGTAGTAGCGGCGGGTTACTTTCTCGAGTCAGGACGGAAGCGTGTCACCAACCCAAAGATTTTGACCCAGACGCGATGGGTGCTGACGGGTACACGAATCGGTCTTGGGCTCTACCTGATAGCTCAGCTTGGCTGGATGCTGGCTCCTCGACTGTTTAGCGAGGGAGTGACGTCAACGCTCCTGGTGACTGCGTTGCTGGCCGGGTCGGGTTTGTTCATTTTCGCCACCATACGACATCAGTTCCTGGATGTTCAGATGGTATTCCGCCAATCTTTTGTCAACACTATTACATCTGCTCTGCTGGTGGGTGTCTACATTGTTATGGTGGTTCAGAGTCGGGCTATCGTGGCTTCCATGTTTGGTGTAGAGGCCGAGCTGGTCAGCTACGGTTTCATCATTTTGCTCCTGTTGTTCTTTCAACCCATCAACAACTGGGTGGATGATCTGATTCGTTCCATGTTCATGCGGACCCGTACCGATCATCGCAATGTGATCGAACGGTTTTCGCGTCAGGTGATATCACTTTTCGACCCGACGCAACTGCGCCAGACTATCGAAGAAACACTCAAGACGACTCTTCTGGTCAATCGTGTCTATTTCGTTTTGTACGATGACAGCATTACCGAGTACGCCATGCTGCCCAGCGATGATCACCCGCGACGGGTTGTCATTGACCGCCAGGATCTGATGCTGCGCGGAATAAACCTGCTTGACGCCCCGACCTATTACCGCAGCCTGACCGATTACAGTCCCGGCTCAGAACTGGCAACGATGTTAGAGAGTCGGAATGTACGAATGGTGTTGCCCATGAAGGACGCCGACCACTTGCTCGGGTTCGTGGCTCTGACGGAAAAAGCGGCCGGGTATCGTTATTCGTCAGAGGACCTCAACCTGCTGGGGGTACTGTCAAACCAGATGGTCAGCGCGCTCACCAACGCCCGCTTGTATGTCGAGTCTCTCGAGCGCACGCGCCTTCAGGAAGAGATCAACATGGCGCGGCAGATTCAGCTCGACCTGCTGCCCTCAAACCCTCCGACTATCGACTGCTCCACGATCTGCGCCCGTTCGACACCGTCACGGACGGTGGGGGGTGACTTTTACGACTTTATCACAATTGATGGCGATCGGCTGGGCGTGGTTATCGCCGATGCGTCGGGTAAGGGGATGCCGGCGGCCTTGATGATCGCACAGACACAAGCCATGATCCGCAGCGAAGTCAACAACGGCACACCCATCGCCAGTATGCTCAAGAATGTCAATCAACAACTCGCCACCACCACCTCGGCCGAGAAATACGTAACCCTTTTCTACGGCGAATTGGATACCAGGGGCGGTACGTTCCACTATGCCAACGCCGGACACAACTATCCTATTCTGGCTCGCTCGGACGGCACTATTGAACTGCTGAAAACCGGCGGGCTGATTATCGGCGCCCTTCCCCATATGGAATACGAGGAGGATACGGTGACCCTCGGGCCGGATGACATGCTGGTGTTGTTCACCGACGGTCTCTCCGAGGCCATGGACGAAAACGAGGTGGAGTATGGCGAAGACCGCCTCCGCCAACTTGTGTGCAGTCATCGCAATCAGGATGCTTA
The DNA here is from genome assembly GCA_965371755.1 of uncultured bacterium. Lineage (GTDB taxonomy): Bacteria > Zixibacteria > MSB-5A5 > GN15 > FEB-12 > JAJRTA01. Next base: position 4,703 of record CBDUZQ010000132.1, on the reverse strand, counting down.
CGAAATCATGGAGACAATGCTGAAAGACGTGCGTTCCCATGATCCGACCAGCCCACCGCGCGATGATACGACGATAGTAGCCCTTAAAATGAACGGGACAATCAGCGCTCATGAGTAACAAACATGATCTGTTCGACGACCGCAAACTGACCGAACTGAAGAACATGCACTGCGGCTACCGGTACTGTCCGAAGTGCGGCGGACCGCTGGAGGAACGCGAGGTTGAACATGCGCAGCGTATGATCTGTCCCGACGAAGAGTGCGGGTACATCTTCTATCAAAACCCAATCCCTGCCGCCGGAGTGATTGTGGTCCGGGAGGAACAGGTTCTGTTGGTCAAGCGGGCGCATCCGCCGCGGATAGGTTGGTGGTGTATTCCGGCCGGTTTCATGGAATGGAGCGAACATCCCAAGGAAACGGCCGTGCGTGAGCTGGCCGAAGAGACGGGACTGGAAGTACGTCTGACTTCGATGTTCGACGTCTACCACGGCAACGACGACCCGCGCACCAATGCTGTTCTCATCCTGTACCTGGGTGATGTGGTCGGCGGTGAGATGAGGGCGGCTGATGATGCCATGGAGGTTCGATACTTCCCCTTTGACGAGCTGCCGGACAAAATCGCTTTCATATCGCACCGCCAGGCGCTGCAGGAATACATTCACCGCTTTCTGGACTGAGTCCAATGAAATCCGGGTTTGGCAGAAAACTGTTTAGGCTCTTCCTGCTGTTCTCCCTCATACCGTCAGCAGCTTTGGCCCTCTTTGGTTACTACCTGACAACCGAGTCAACGGCCTTCCAAACATCGACCACTGCCGGTGGAACCACTGAGCTTGACAGTTACTACAAGACCTTCGTGGTTTCGAGAATAGATGCGAGCATCAACGCGTTCACTTTGGGAGCCTCACCGCTCCAGGTAGATCTGGATTTCTTATTCACGCTGGATGATACCGTGATGACAACCCACGTGGGCGACTCTCTGCTCGCATCGGTAGGTAGCTCTGACCTGCGCACCCGCATCTCAGAACACCACAGTGGTATGCTGGAGATACCCTACGGTGTGCTGCAGTACCACTGTCGCATCTCCGCGACATCGGGACTCATCTGCGGCGGGTATCTCCACGCCTGCGAGTACTCACAAATGCTGGAACAGATACAAAGAGAACAGGCCGGAAAATCGTCAAGCAAGGAGCTTCGTTCTCGATACCTTTACTTTCTGGCCCTTCTCTTCTTGTTGGTGGGGTGCGTCACAGTCGTTGTGGCCTGGGTTTTTTCTTCCCGTCTAGCCGGATCGCTGTCGCGTCCGTTGATCCGGTTGAGCGGCGTCTCCCAGGAGATCGCCGAGGGCAAGTTCGGACAGAAGGTCGAGCCAGCCGGGGTCGGCGAAGTGCGCACCTTAATCAACAGTTTCAACCGCATGTCGGAACGCCTGGAGTTTACTACCACCCGCCTGGCGCAGACGGAACGCGTTGCGGCCTGGCGTAGCGTGGCCAGGCGATTCGCCCATGAACTGAAGAACCCACTGCAACCGATCATGATCTCGCTGCACCGTTTGGAGAAACTGCTGAAAGACTCCGATCATTACTCCGAAGCTGCGGAGCCGTTGCGAGCGGCCACGGAAGAACTGAAACACCTGGTCGATCTGGCTGATCGATTTTCTCACTTGGCCAAACTCCCACCGCCCAAGCTGGAAACAGTTGATCTCACCAACCTCCTGAAGTCCATCGCCGCTCTCTATCGTGATCGCATGGATACCTATCGCTTTGACGTCGAACTACCCGACCACGCTGTAACAGCTAAACTGGACGTTACCTATTTTCGAGAGGCCTTGCACAATTTGTTACAGAACGCCGCCGATGCATCAGCCCAGGGTGACCTGATACGCCTGGCTCTGATCGCAAGTGAGGACCGAATCGACATCATGGTGGAGGATCATGGTTCCGGCATGTCGTCCGAGACGATTTCTTCGGCCAGAATACCGTACTTCACCACCAAGAAAAAGGGAAAGGGACTGGGGCTGGCAATCGTAGAGAAAGTCGTAACTGAATGTGGCGGCCGACTCACTATCGACTCGAAGGAAGGGTCGGGCACGACAATCACTATCACGCTGCGGCGGGAGGACGAGTCGGATGCTAAGTAGAATCCTGATAATCGATGATGAGCCCAACATCACCAGTTCCTTTGTTTCACTGTTGACCGACGAAGGACACCTCGCTGAAGGCGCATCCGACGCTGAGACCGGCCTCAAACGAATTGCGCGGAGCAGGTACGATCTGGTTCTGCTTGATCTCAACCTGCCGGGACTTTCCGGCATCGATTTCCTGAAGCGGATCAAGGGGGATGCTACCGCACCGATGGTTCTCGTTATTTCCGGACAGTCTGAAATTGCAGTCGCTCTGGAAGCCATGAAGCTCGGCGCCGTCGATTACCTGGAGAAGCCGGTGGCGCCGGAACGACTGATCTCATCGGTGCGCGCCGCCTTGATGCTACTGCAGGCTGAACGGCAACGTTCGATTATGGCTGATGAAGTGGATGCCGGTTCGCAGATGATCGGACAGTCGGCGTCCATGAAACAACTTTCGAGTGTCATCAGCCAGGCCGCGCCGACCGACGTTACCGTTCTGATTGAAGGTGAGAATGGCACCGGCAAGGAACTGGTGGCCACTCGCATCTATCTTGAGAGCCGCCGCCGCGACCGACCGTTTGTCAAAGTCAACTGTCCCGGCATCCCGGAAACGCTTTTCGAATCGGAGTTGTTTGGGCATCGCAAGGGTGCCTTCACCGGCGCCGTCAAGGACTACCCCGGCAAATTCGTCATGGCTGACGGCGGCACCATTTTTCTCGATGAGATAGGTGATCTCCCCCGGTCGTGTCAGGCCAAACTGCTGCGCGTGCTGGAGACGGGTGAGGTGGAAACATTAGGCGCCACCGATCGCCACCTGGTCGATGTACGCGTGATCGCCGCCACCAATCGCAACCTGACCGAGTTGATCGCTCAGGCGCAGTTTCGTGAGGACCTCTTCTACCGTCTGTCGGTGTTTCAAATTACGGTGCCGCCACTACGTGAACGAACGGACGATATTCCGCTGTTGGTGGGAGAGTTTTTGCGAAGGTTCGATCCATCGTCGCAAACCACTCTCTCCGCAGATGCCCTGGCCTACTTGACCACTCTCGATTACCCTGGAAACGTGCGGCAACTGAAGAACATCATCGAACGCCTCACCATCATCGCCCATGGTCGCACAATCAATCTCGAGGAGTTGACTTCTCAACCCGGCTCGGGAACGCCTGCTGCCCCGGCGCCAAACGCTTCCTCACTGGCCGAACAACTTCGCACCTTTGAGAAGAATCTGCTACAGACTACGCTGCAGAGATGCAAAGGGAATATCTCCGAGGCAGCGCGCCTGCTTGAGGTTGATCGATCCAATCTCTCCCGGAAGATAAAGGAGTTTGGTCTCAAGGGCAGGTGAACGAGAAGCCCACCTGTTACTCCGCGTTAGATGGGGTACGGAGCAATCTTGTGGGCGGCAGACGTCCCGAGGCTGCTCCTCTTGAATGACAATTCTTTCTTCTCGCTCTCGAAACTCGGAATGTGAGTGAGCTATTCTTGCCAGGTCTCGCTTGACAAATGATTGCACGCCCTGCTATCATGAATCGTCAATAGGCTAAGACTCAACAAAGGACTTACATCATGGGAACGAGAAAGACCGCAGTGGTCTCGTGGCTTTGTGTCGGGATAATGGTCATCACTATCTGCTTTTCCGGCTGCGACTGCGACAAACCGACCGAACCGGAACCGGAGGAGTTGAAGGATTACTCGGTGTACTTCTGGGATGGGGCGACACCGTATTGGCAGTATGCCTACCACCCACTAACAAACCAGCTTGACTCCTTCTACATGCCCTACGAGTGGGGCTGGATAGTCCCTTCGGCCGACGGAAAGATCGGGTATTACCGCGCTGACGGGCTTTCCGGGATGCTGATCGTGGACTTGGAGGGGCTGGAGAGTGGCGACAGTCTGACGGTACTCGGAGAGTTGCCGTATAGTGCAGTAATGGCTGCCTCTTCTGACGGGGAACTGCTGGCTGCCCATTCCAACGACACCTTCTATTTAATCAGAAGCGCCGACTACTCGGTCGTTATTGCCGATACCAGCCTGGGCGGTTTCATCTCCTTTGCCCCATCTGGTCAACGTCTTTACATGGGATACGATGGTGGTGTAGCGGTTGTCGACTATTCTACAACACCCCCTGCCTTCACCAGCAAGGTCTTTGAGGAGGGCCTGCTTTATGACTTTGCCACGTCCAGCGACGAAACAAAGTGGTTCTTGTATCTGAAGATCGGCCCTTTCGACGAATTTCTCTTTGCCGTCTATGATGTCGTAGCGGATTCGATCATTTTCGATGATTATATCACCCCCGGTTTCGGGGGGCTTGTGGTGTCACAAGACTGGCGATATGTGATCTACAGTAACCCCGGGAATATGAGCTACGGTGGCGGCCCCCCGTGGATCGACGTATACGATGTGGACAGAAACCGGCGTGCTGAAGCGATAAACACGAGAGGCGTTCTTGAGCCCCCGTACGATATCGGCGTTCCGGTTCAATACCTTTCCCTCACTCCGGACGGGCGCTGGCTCGCGGTATCCTCTGGTGGGGGATATCCTTACCTAATGACGGTAGATGTTCAATCAATGAAGATAGTCA
>CBDUZQ010000131.1:0-7230 GCA_965371755.1 uncultured bacterium | reverse complement strand
GGCGAAATATTCCTGAGGTGTTCCGGGTCGGTCAACGGTCCGTACTCGGCTTCCCTGAGATGGCGCCGGTAAGGCTTGGTATTCTCCAGGAAGGTTTTGAAGTTGACAATCCCTACAATATCAATGGCTGCCGCGAACAGGTCGGGATACTCGGTGATCATTCCGGCCACGACGTACCCGCCGTAAGAACCGCCGCGGATGCCGATCATGCCCGGTTTGGTGTAGCCGTTCTCAAGTAGCCAGTCGACACTCGCCTTGTAGTCTTTGAGCGAGTTCTTGCGAAGCTTGTAGTTGTCGAGGTTCATGTAGTCGCGGCCGTAGCCGGATGAGCCACGCGGGTTGACCGCAAAGATGCCATAGCCGTTGAGCATCAGGTATTGAACATTGCGCAGGAAGTGTGGTTTGAACTGACTCTCCGGGCCGCCGTGAGCATGGACAATAAATGGAATCGGCTTGCCTTTCTCGTAATCCGGGGGCAGATACAAAAAGGCGGGGATTTCCAGATCGTCGAAACTCTTGAACCGAACGAGCTCCGGATCGCGAAAGAGATTGCGATCGATACCGGCATAGATCGAAAACGTCAACTGCCTCAACTCAAGAGTCTGCGGGTTCCACTTCCAAACATCCGGCGCCCGGGTCGGACCCGTAAACGAAACCAAACAGGAACCGTGCCGGTCGAACATGCCGCCGCCCAGGATACCGTCGAGGGGTGGGGCGGGCACTTCCTTGCGAGTTTCAAACTCACGCGTTTTCAGCCGCATGTAGCCGTCTTCGTTGACCTGGGCGACCTGGTACTTGAAATCACGCGAGAAATGCATGCCGTCGATTTCCCACTTGGGGTCGATCCAACCATCGTCGACGAAGTTGATTCTGGGATCACCGATAGTCATTGTGGCCAGGCGCTGGATGCCGTCCTTGTTGTCGTTGCAGGTAAGCCAGATCGTCTTGCCGTCAGGCATCAGCGTGGGGGAGTCGTGCATGACGTCGTGATCGTCGTCATTCAGTTTCTGCTGCCGGCCGGTTTCGAGGTCGAGCAGATAGAGTTCGTTATTGGCGTTGGAAGTATAATTGGCGATGATCAGTCTGGCGCCGTCGTGTGAGATGTCGGCGATATAATTGTAGCCGCCCACGCCGCCTTCTTCACCGAATATCTTCTTGTCTTCACCGGTGGCGATATCCATGCGATAGATAAAGAAATCGCGACGGTTCTCCTGGTTGGAACGATAAAAAATCGACCAGTCATCTCTGGCCCAGGTGACAGAGCCTATCTGAACGTCCTCGAAGCTGGTCAACTGCAGTACGCGACCGGTCTTGGCGTCCATCAGATACAACTGGGATTGCTCGGAACCACCGATCGATGCCCCGATGACTCCCATTGTGCCACCGTAGGACAAGACGAAGAAATCAATTCCGTCATCAAAGGTCGTCAGTTGGTACGGCCAGCCATGCTCGGTAATCCGGTAGACCTGGGAGGCGCCGGACATGCTGGATCGGAAGTAGACATCTTTTCCGTCCCATGAGTACCCGGCTGGATTAATGCCGCCGATATTGAGAAAGGTCGCGATATCGGGTATGTACTCACCCTTGGACAGAAGCGAGGCAGGTTTTTCCTCGCCGGTCTGGCTCATCAAAGACAATGGCGCCAGAAGCATCAGAAGCACGGTTGCTGTGATTAAAGCGTTGCGGTTCATGTTTCCTCCGATGGAAGTTGCTTGCAGTTCATGATAATCTGGACGAACATAGCCCAAAAAAGTTCAGTCCGCAAGCCAGAAAAGATATGGGGGGGGACCCCAAAAGTTATGGATTGAAGAGGGAGATTTGGTATTTGTGGTCGGCGTACGTCCCTGTGCGTCACGTTGAACAAGGTCGTCGACGGGTGGCCGTCTTAAACCTGTCTGGGGCGGGTTGTTCTTCTGTCCATGGTCAAACGAGTTTGACCGTGCCACACCCAGCCGCGAGACTGTGTGGATGTGAGCTTGGGAGAGAACTCTAAGAGGTTACGGAAGTAAAACGGAACCGCGTTTTCTCTTCCTGCTCAAAAACCACCCGTTTGTAGAATTCGCATGTATAGCAGGGATCAATATGTGAGGAAGAGGTCAGGTTTTCACGACAACCGGAATCCGGTACCATCCAGCAGGCGCGGCCGGCGCCGATGCCGTCATTCAGTCCGTCAAACTTCATAGATTTGGCAACAGGGCATTCGCCGAGCAAGCCGGCCAGGACGCCCCCCGGTTCGCGACCGCAGTTCTTGAATTGCCAGCAGTTAAGTTTGGCTGTCATATGATCTGCTTGTTAGTTCTGATCCACTATGCGCAATACCGCACTGTACTTGTTGTCGGTAGCCATGCGCTCAATCTGCGACTCGGAAGCTACTTCGGTGAATTTCTTAAAGCTGTTCTTTACTTCCTTGACATTGTCCACGGCGAGGTAACTCAACATCAAGTATTGATAGACCACCGGGCTTCTGGAATTGAGGGAGCGGGCTTCTTTGAAGTGCTTTATAGCCTTCTTGTAGTTACCCAGTTGAAACCTCGCCTTTCCAAGGCCGAGATGAGCGGCGCCGGCTTTCTTGTCGATCTTCTTGGCTGCATCGTAATCGGCGATAGCCGCGATTTCCTGGCCTTTGGCCAGGTAGAGATCGCCCCGCCCCAAATAAGCCGTCAGAGATTTCTTGTTTGTCTTAACAGCGCTGTTGTAAGCGGTAATGGCCTGATTGAAATTCTTGTTAATACGGAATATCTCGGCTGCTCGGATATAGTCGTCATGGGCAGGGGCGCGATCCTTGGCCTTGCTGTAAACATCAGCACGAGCCACGTAGGCCTCAGCATAGCTCGGCTTCTCTTCAATGGCTTTGGTAAAATCCGCCACTGCCACCTCAGGTTCGCCCGCCTTGACATTGGCGACTCCGGAATAATAGTAGTCCTCGGCCGAGTAGCTCTTTTCCTTTTGAGCCGTCGCCATCGGCTGCAACTCAACACTGAGTTTTCGTTTGTCGCCTGCCTTCAAATCGATAACTCCGCTGACCGATTGGTAACCGTCAGCCTCCACGACGTACTTGCGCTTTCCCGGCTTGACCCGCGAGTAGGTCATGTTGCCGGCGCCCAGCACACCGCCATCAAGACTCAGCCTGGCGCCTTCAATGTTGGCGGCCAGGGTCAACTTGGCATATTTGGAGGCGGTGTTCTTCTTCTTTACGGAAGTGGATTTAGGCCTGCTCGGTGAGGTGTTTTTCACCGATTCTACTTTGGTTGTTGGGGCTTTCCATGCTGATGTTTCCAGCCCGGCCTCAGCGACGATGTTGTCCGCCAGTGGCGCCGGTGACAGAGTGATTGTAGAGACCTGTCCGGCAACGACGGTGACATATTCCTCACAGACCAATTCGTTCTTGATCTTGTATTCCATCTTATATGTTCCGCTCGGAATTTCACCTGAACGGAAAAATCCCTGGGGATTCGATTTTATAGCCACGCCCAGGTCGGGGAAGCGAATGATAGCGCCCTGGACGTAGGGCGTATCTGAATCGTCGAGGGCCATACCGATGATCTCCCCATTGCCGGTATCGCCGTTCGAGACCAGTAGTGAGGCTACTATCACCAGTAGCAAGGCAAACAACCCTCCGCCGAGACCGATGATTAGACCCGGCCTGACCTTCTTTGGCTTCAGGCGATAACAACGATCACTTATCTGAATCTCGTCGTTGACGTACAACTTCTGACTACCGGTAATCTGGATGTAGTTTCGGTAGAACCAGGCAATGCCGCGCCCACGCTTGGCTTGCTCCGGGGAGGGAAGATCCGGTGTCGCCGGCTGCGTCGGCGTGGCCGGGGTCCCGCTTGGTTGGCTGGTGGTTTTGGACAAGACTGGCTGACCGGCTCCGATTTTTCGAATGATCTCTTCCTTCTCTCGATCACTCAGATACTTTCCATCGTCTGATGCCGCCGGCTTTTCATCCGGTGGTGGGGAGGTCCCCTGGGTAACGGCTGAGTTCTGGTGGTGCGCAATGGGTGATGTCGTCATGTCGTTGGCGGGCGTACCGATGGCATCCTCATCAATCGACGGCGGCAGTGGTGCGTCGGTCCGGCCTATCGGACTCACATCAGCAGACAGCGCATTATCGGTCGGAGCCGACGGTTCTGCTCCGGATTGATTGTGCGCTTCATCTTCCACCAGGTCACTGGTCGATTGGAGCTCCAGTTTCTGGTCGCTGGTTGGGAAACCGGATTGGCCGCCCACGAACTCCGGGTCCTGGTTGTGGGCTTCGGTGACGACAAACTCATTGTCATCGTTCGCGCGATGGTCATCCGCCTGGTCTGGCGATTCCAGCAGTTTACTGCCGCAACCCGGGCAGTACTGTGCCTGCGAGTTGACGATCGGGGTCTGACATTCGGGACATTGCTTCAAAGTAGATACCCTGCCAAGTTGTTATCGTTCTTAACCTTTTTTATCGGAATCGACATATTATTCTTTAGATAGAGGCGGACTGCCACACGTCTATGGAACTGAGGCCTGGAGGGTGGAAAGAAAGGCTTGACAATGGATTACGGCGAAGATTATATTGGCCGTTCGAGGTTTTGAAATGTTGTTGCACCCGATTTCTGATCGGAGGAGGTATTCTTAGATGCTGAGGCGCCACACACGGCTTTTGGTTCCGATTCTGGTGGTCACTGTTACCGCCCTTTGGTGGGGTTGTACTCAACCCGAAGATATTCTTGTGGATAAATCAATCACTGTTGTTCACTTGCAGGCCGAGCGACTCCCAACCACACCGCCGGGGATGACATACCAGCTTTGGGCGGCAGACACTATGATACATGATGATGATTTGGGTGATAGCCTCTACGGCTCGGAGCCTATGGACGAGCCGTTTATTTATAGGTTTGAGGAAAACTCGTTTCATGAGGTCGACGGGACCGCTCGACCGGACAGCAATCGCTTCCTGTTTGCCGGTGATATCCTCAGTTACCAATGGATTTTCATGACTGTCCAGTTGAGTGACGGCAGTGGACCTGTCCCCGGTCCGGTGATGCTGATAGATACTGTGACACCGACCGACTACAGTGAACTCAACCTTGTGTTTCCCTTCAGCGACTCTCTGTGGTTTACGGCCATGGAATTCAACATGGAGACTCCCTCCGATGGACGAGATCCGTCTACCGATGGTGCGGCCATTTGGTTTTCTACCTACGCAGAAAGGACTTACACGGTCCAGGACACAACAGAGCTTTCGTCGTGGGAAATCACAACAAACTACTACGATACCTTCAACACGCCCGGTGAGTGCATCACCAGCATTGTCAACATTTTCGACACTGTTTCATCAATCGAAGAAAAAGTGTATGGATTTGATACTGTGAGCTGGCAGGCTATGAGGTTTTCCACCGAAGTTGTAACTGTTTGTGATTCCGGCCAGGGCCATCTGCTCAAGACCAGCGTAGAATTGATTTACGAAACCGGGACGCTCGATTCAGGTCGTTACGACGACTTCACGCAGGTTGCCATCGACCTGCCGGACCTTCGCCGTATGGGCTGGAAATATCAAGGGTGGGTGATTTCTTCGGTGATCAAGGAATTGGGAGTCGGTATTGGCGAAATCACACCTCCGGCCTGGGTCGGATTCAACAGGCACGACACGGCGATTCATGCCGGCGACGGCGAGCTTCTGTCGACCGGACTGTTCCATAGTCTGTATTTGCCGGACGAAGAAAACCTGTACGTAGACGATCCCGTCCGTGTTCCGCCGTGGCCGGGTGAGGACTTCCTGAAGAATCTGCCGGGCGGGCAGGATGTTGAGGTGAACCTGGTGAACGATGAGGTGATTACCGGCAGTGTCTTCATCGCCATGCATCCGGCTAACGCGCTGACCGACACCACCAACTTCCCGTTGATCATTCAACTGCGAGATCTGCCCTGGGACCGCTTCGATGTTGAGGATGATCGCCAACAGTTCGTAATGTTTAACAAGACCAACAAGAATACCTTTGGTATGGGCCAAACCGTCGGGTTGCCGCAGGTCCAGGTGAGAATCCAGAGGTTCTAAAGTACTATTGATTTGCTCCTGACCGGCGCTTTCGGGCGCCGGTTTTCTTTTATGGGATTACCTGTTTTCTGGTAGTAGATTTCTCTTGCCAAGCCATTAGCTTGTGGATATATTCCCCGGCATGTTTGCAGGTTGTGAAAAATGTAACTAACTTTGTAACTCGCAACGGGAGAAGGTGTTAATGGATGTTTTAGGCATACCTTCGGGATGTTTGGCAGCCCTGATCGGAATCATCGGGTTTGTCTTTGCGCTCGCTCTGTTTTTCTGGATCCGCGGCCGTGATGCCGGCACGGATCTAATGAAAGAAATCTCCGAACAGATCCATGACGGCGCCATGGTGTTCCTCAGACGGGAATACACAATACTGGCCGTCTTTATAGTGGTAGTGTTCGGGCTGTTGTACTGGAAGATCCCTGGACAGACGGCATTCGCGTTCCTGGGTGGCGCAGGCTGTTCCATGCTGGCCGGGTTTGTCGGGATGAAAGCGGCTACGCGCGCCAACGTGCGTACCTGCGCCGCTGCCAAAGACCACGGGCAGGCGGCAGCTTTGTCGATTGCCTTCACGGGCGGCGCCGTGATGGGTATGACGGTTGCCTCGCTGGGCCTTATCGGCGTTGGAATCGTTTTCATGTTCTTTGGCGGTGATCCCAAGACCGCCTGGATCATCAATGGTTTTGCTATGGGCGCATCATCGATTGCCCTGTTCGCTCGCGTGGGCGGCGGTATCTATACCAAGGCGGCCGATGTCGGTGCCGATCTGGTCGGTAAGGTAGAGGCCGGGATTCCTGAGGATGATCCTCGTAACCCCGCTGTGATCGCCGACAACGTTGGTGACAACGTCGGTGACACCGCCGGTATGGGAGCCGACCTGTTCGAGTCGTATGTAGGTTCGATCATCGCCACCATCGCTATTGCAGCGACTATTACCGGTACCGGTATGGTGGACGACATTTCCACGATCATTGCCAATAATCGGGCCGCTTACATGCAACTGCCGTTGATGATCGTTGCTTTTGGCGCCCTGGCATCGATGCTGGGTGTTCTTTCGGTGAAAGTATTTTCCTCGATGAACCCGGCGGCTACGCTTCGTTTGGTTACTTACGTTGGCGCTGTCGTCATGCTGATTGCGGCGTGGTTAATAATCGACTCTCTCGGCATTGACCAGAAAGTGTTTTGGGCCATCCTGGGTGGAA
>CBDUZQ010000130.1:0-7275 GCA_965371755.1 uncultured bacterium | reverse complement strand
CCATCAGCTCTGGCTAATGTAAAATGCTTCTCTACCACCGTCGCTCCCAGGGCAACGCTTGCCACCGCTACGCCGATGCCCAAAGTGTGATCGGACAGCCCCACCTGCACGTCAAAAAGCTCACCCATATGTAAAATAGTTCTGATATTAGTTGTCTCCGGAGTCGCGGGATAGCTGCTGGTACATTTAAGGAGTACGATTTCCTGACAGCCGTTTTCTCTTAGCGTCTTAACTGAGCTATCCAACTCAGCTATCGAGGCCATTCCGGTTGACATAATAACCGGCTTACCCGTTTTGGCGACCTTACGAATCAACGGGATATCGGCATTCTCAAACGAAGCTATCTTATAGGCTGGGACGTTCAGTTCTTCAAGAAAATCAACAGCCGTATCATCAAATGGCGTACTGAAGCCGATTATACCTAACTCATAACAGCGCTCAAATATTGGTTTGTGCCATTCCCAGGGCGTGTGGGCCTGTTCGTACAGTTTGTAGAGCGAGGTTCCTTTCCACAGGCTGTCCGGATCGCTGATAAAGAAGTCGCCCTCGTCCAGATCCAGCGTCATGGTGTCCGCCGTGTAAGTCTGTAGTTTCAGACCATGAGCACCCGCCCTGGCAGCAGCCTCAACAATTGCCAGTGCTCGATCAAGCGACTGGTTGTGGTTACCGGACATTTCGGCGATGACAAACGGAGGGTGATCCGGACCTATCTTTCGTCCTGCAATCTCAATTTCATTCATGTCCCACCTCGGTTTAGAAGCAGAAGTTTTCGTCCCAACTTGAACGCCTCGGCAGCGGAAGCCCCAACGTTCGCTGCATGCAGGTCGAGGTCGGAGTTGTTATCGACCAGCATCGCGGGTACCGGGTTCAGGCAGTTGTACAACCGCTCTATCACTGTTGCTCCATGAGGCTGCCGCGGTCCCTGGGTTCAACTCCTTTTCCGATCAGACCGGCCACCGGTGTGTCCCAGCCTTTCACGAACAAATGTTCAATCGTTTTCAGGTCCTTCATTTTATGCACACTGCCACCGGGCGGTTGTGGTCTCGCCTCCCTGCGACCACTGCGAATGTCCGGCCATGTCCGCTTGAAAAGTTCTTCAATCCTGGCCGAAAGTGTGTTATAGCTCGTTCGCAGGGTTTCCGTACTGCTGAACTGAACTTCCTCTTGTGCGAGGATGTCACCGGTGTCCACTCCGGGATCGATGTAGTGGATGGTGACCCCTTTTTGACTGTCTTCTATGAAGCTCCAGACGTTGGGGTGACAACCACGATTCCACGGCAGGCAGGAGATATGCAGATTGATGACGCGACGCGGGAAACGGTCGAGCACGTCAGGCTTGAGGATATGCCGGTAACGATAACTTACCAGGAACTCGGTATTGTCCAGTACCGGCGAATCGCCTGTGATTTTGTCTTCAGTCTGGACTACCTCGTCACCGAAGTCTTTCATGCAGTCAATCAGATCTGCACAGGCGGGCCCAAGAAAAAGAACCTTCAAACCAAAATACTCCTTTCGCAGAGCCGGAACAACTCCTCGGCAACTCTTTGAGCACCGTGGCCGTCCACCAGTGCCCGCGCCTTCGCTGCCATCTGCACTCCGATGGTCGCGCCTTTTAGAAATGGCGCCATGGCCTCAGCGATCATCTCCGCCGTCACGTCGCTCGACTTCCCCAGGTAACGCGCAACGCCTTGTTCGTCGGCGCCCTCGCCGATGGCGATCTGGTTTTTGGCAATGGCCGTAATCAGGGTGGGCAAACCGAGGCAGCATCTTTCATAGGTGGTCACGCCCCCGGCCCCGAGGCCAAGACCCGCCCTGACCATCAGTTCGGCCATGTTGTCCACCTGAGAGTGGTAGGCCATACCGGGTATCTGCCGACACCTCTTCTCGACTGCCGCTCGGTGAGGGTTTGTCTGACCGATAACCACGTCCGCTGTCAGTTCATAGTCTGTCAACATTGTCAGCGCTCGCAGGGCCTTGCTGGTCTCGTCGGTGGGATCGCTCCCTCCAAAAAACAGAAAGAGCCGGCGTGAGTCCCGCGCTTGTTCACTCTCGGGTCGCATCCGCACGAATTCCGGCCGCAGCAGAGCATAGCCGGGACCGATCAGATTTCGGCAATGAGCCGGGACCAGTCCATCGTAGCAATTGTCTGAAGGGGCCAGACGATTCTGATCCAACAGCAAATCGCAATCGTGCCGACGGTCGGCCAGATCATCGATGACCATAATCCGAGACACAAACGGCCTTGCGGCTATCTCCCATTCCGCATCCAACGCATAATGATCCACGACCAGCAGGTCGATGGACGATTTCTGCTCGCGCAGCCAGGCAACGGTGTCGTGTATGTCCTTTTCTGAAGAGACAGCCAGCCACCGGGCGTATTCACTCTCGAAGTCCTTGCCCGAATGGGTGTCGATGAAGGGCAGGCGGTGAACGCTGAACCCATGCTTCTCGATAACGTCGTTGATATTACCCGCATGTTCACGGCTGATAAAAGTCACCTCGCCGCCCATACCACGCAACTGATTGGCCAGCGTCAGACAGCGCATGACATGGCCGGTGCCGATTTCATACGAGGCATCACAGCGAATTGCGACGTTCACCAAGAACTCCTTCCTGGTCAGGCCAGCCGTTTGAACCCCGCCACGGCCGGCGATCCCACGAGGCTGCGCATCAATTCTCCCGTTTGCAGCAACATTGACAACTCACCGAAGCTTCGGTCGGTTGCGTCGAGATACCTATCTACATGTTCGTCGGTGTGAGCGACCATTACGTAGAACGACGTCGACGCTTTGGCATAGACCGTGTTCATAGATTCCCACTGGCCTTATCTTCCATTAGCGATTTCTTGTATCCTTCGTTGCGCTCGAAACCGGCATTCAGATCAGAAAGCTCCGGACGATCTTCCAGGAGCCTGAGAATGTTCGCCATTGTGAACGTCGGATTATCCGGATACAGCGCCTCATAAACTTTCGTAATGAACTCGAAATCCTCCGGTTCATCCACTGTCCATCGCAAGTGAGAAAGGTCCAGGTCGTGAATGAAATTGGCAAGTTTGAAACGCTGCGGTTGTTGCCATATGAACGGCGTCACATGTTCGCGCTGAGACGGCAGTTTGGCTTCGCGCCAGGCATGCTCAAGACAATCGAAACGCATCACCTCTACATTCAGTCCATCAGGAAATGTGAACGGGTTGCCATTGGAGGCATAGTCGCAGTTTCCCGATCGGTAGTATTCGATGACGGCATCGATCACCTGCGGATCGGAAACCGGGCAATCGCCGGTAAGCCGCACGATGTGGTCGGCCTGATAGAGTCGGGCCGCCTGGTAGTATCGATCAAGCACGTCATCAAGGGAGCCGCAGTAGCATTCGACACCGAACTCCCGGCACATGTCTACCAGTTGCCCATCCTCGGGTTGGTCACTGGTAGCGACTATCAAATGATCAATACTCGTGGCCAGTTTCACTCGTTCCAGTTGGCGCCATAGCATCGGACGTCCCAGAATCGGCATGAGAACCTTTCCCGGCAAACGTGTCGAGGACAAACGAGCCTGGATAATCGCAAGTAACATTGATTACCTCCGACCGGCAGATGCTGTTTGCATTAATCGCCACCGTGACGGATTAACGTAGCGCGGATCGTTGACGGCCCACCGACTGAAATCGATCTGTGGGAAATCGCGGCGCATCGAGGCAACACAAATATCCTCGAGTTCCTGTCGGGAACAGACGTCTACTATGACTGTATCGATTTGTGACAGGCCCAAAGCAAAGCGAAGCGCCCCTTCCAATGGTGTTGCACCGGTTTGCTTCATGCCGTTCCAGTAATCCTCGAGGCGATCTCGCACCGGGTCGAAGTAAGCGTCAAGCGCCTGCGGCTCCATCAACAGCAGCCCCTTCAGGAACACCGAGCGGGCATGAACCTCCACCCCCATCTGGTGCAGGCGGTCGAGTCGACCGTCGGCGATCAGTCGCTGGTCCAGCACGTTCAATGGGAGTTGCACGAGGTCGGGCGTAAACAGGTCAAGAACGGAATCGAGCTGGCCTCCGGTATAGACCGATACGCCGATCTTGGTTACGCGACCTGAATCCCGAACTCGCCGCAGCGCATCAATCAGGAGTTGGCCACCCGTTTTCAAAAGATCGTCGGCATCATGGATAAGCAAGCCATAAACGGTTTGCTGCTTGAGACGCTGCAGGGAACGATCAAATGTGCCGGCGAGATCAGCCGCATCATTGTCGGTAATTCGATCACCCGCCGCCCTGGGAGTCTTGGTAACGATGCGAAATGGATGTTCGGGTCCGAGAATCCGCCCCAGCGTCTCCTCACTGACACCGAAAAGAGCCGCCGTATCCAGCACCGTGATGCCAAGGGTCGCGGCTCGACCAAGTATTTGCTCTACTTCGTTAAAGGGAACGCAACCGTTCGTGTTGGCGATTCCGTAGTCGAGCCCGAATTGCGCGGTTCCGAGACCGATTTTCGACACAGTAGTTTCACACGGCGTCATAGTGGTCATTTCCCTGGTTGAGAATGCGGTGCAGTTCGTCGATCACTCGTTTACAGTCGGATTCGTTCAGGTCGGGATACATGGGCAGACTAAGAGCCCGCGCATAATACCGGTCGGTGTTCGGCAGATCGCCGGGACGACCGCCGTATAGCTTTCGATAGTATGGTTGCAGGTAGATCGGAACGTAATGCACCTGGGTGCCGATGCCGGCTGCTTTTAGTCGATGCATTACGGTGGCGCGATCTATTCCGAAATGCTCGAACTCCACCTGGATAACGAAAAGATGATAGGCGTTAGTGACGCCGGGGCATTGCGCAAGCGGATGCAGCACCGAACTGTCGAATCGCTCGGCTATCAGTTGGCGATAATGTGCCGCCAGTCTGTTTCTGGTTTGAACTGACCAGTCAAGTCTCTTCAATTGGCACCCCCCAAGAGCGGCCTGAATATCAGTCAAGCGATAATTGTGCCCCAACTGCTGCATCTCGTAATACCAGGGGTTGTCATCGCCGGAGGATGCCGTCGCCATATCTGAGTTTACAAAGTCACATTTCTGCATCCCATGGTTCCGCAGTAATCGTAGTCGTTCCGCCAGAACCGGATCATCGGTAGAAACCGCGCCACCTTCCCCCATGGCCACATGCTTAACGGGATGAAACGAGAAGACAGCCGCATCGTTGTGTTGCCCGTTGCCAACACGATACGAGGCACTTTTGTGTTGGTAGGCGGCTCCGAGAGCATGACAGGCATCGCTGACGACATACGCGCCGTGCACAGCCGCCAATTCGTGAAGTTTCACCAAATCGACCGGCTGACCGGCGAAATGAACGGGTATGACAGCCTTGATTTTGTGATCGGTATCGGCTGTCAGCATGTCGGACAACAGGGTGAGGTCCATCAATCCGGTCTCCGGGTCGATGTCGACAAAGCGAACGTCCGCACCCACGAACCGAGCGCAATTGGCCGAAGATAGGAAACTGTTGGCACTGGTGACGACTACATCACCGGGTCCGATTCCCAGCGTCAGCATCGACAAATGCAGGGCCGCCGTACCATTGGCACAAGCCACCGTCTCAGCAGCGCCGACGTAGTCTGCAAGTTCTCGTTCGAAAGCCGGCACCGCCGGTCCCTGGGTCCACCAGTCGGAGCGGAGGACAGCGACCACCGCCCGGATATCTTCCTCATCGACATGCTGGCGCCCGTATGGCAAAAAGGGTAGGTGTGTGGTGACAGTCGTCATACTGTAGTCGCTGCGACCGCCTGAAGATCTTCACGGATCGTATTCAGCGACATCGCACGCTGGTCCTTGCGCTTGGGAGGATCGTCACCGGCAGCAAAGTTAGGATCGATATGTTTCCGGATCAACCGCCGCAATTGCTCGACGCTGAGCCATTCTGAGTTGGTGCCGCTGGAATAGGCGAAACCGTGATCACAGTGTCGGCCGTTGAACGTTTTCATGTATTCTGACACATCCCAGAGTCTCATTGAGGGCAGAATGACGAAGTGGTTCTCGAACTCCAGGCTGGCCAGCGCATCGGTCTCGGTTATCATTTCCTCGTGCAACTTCTCCCCCGGACGGATACCGATTACCTCCTGTCGACAGTCCGGCGCGATAGCCTCGGCCAGATCGGTGATGCGATAGCTGGGGATTTTGGGAACATACAATTCGCCGCCCCACATGTGAGCGAGGGCATACAGAACCAACTCTACCGCTTCCTGCAAAGTGATATTGAATCGTGTCATGCGCGGGTCGGTGATGGGAATGACACCCTCGGACCGCTTGTTAAGGAAGAACGGGATAACACTTCCCCGACTACCCATAACGTTGCCGTAGCGCACCACCGAGAACTTGAGATCGCGATCCCCTTTGAAGTTGTTGGCTGAGACGAACATCTTATCCGAGCAGAGTTTGGTAGCACCATAGAGGTTGATAGGCGCCGCCGCCTTGTCGGTGCTCAGCGCCACGACTTTTTGGACGTTGCGGTCGATGCAGGCATCGATCACGTTGGCCGCGCCGGTGACGTTGGTCTTGACGGCTTCGAATGGATTATATTCGGCAGCCGGTACTTGCTTTAGTGCGGCGGCGTGCACAACGATGTCAATGCCCTCCAAGGCCCTGTATAAGCGTTCCTTGTCGCGCACGTCGCCGATGAAATAGCGCATTTGGTGATATTTTGATTCCGGAAACTGCTGGCTCATATCGAACTGTTTCAGTTCATCTCGGGAGTAAATGACCAGTCTACGGATGTCGGGGTAACGGGTAAGAATGGTCCGTGTCAGCTCTTTGCCGAAAGAACCGGTTCCACCCGTCACGAGTATTGACTTCCCTGTCAACATAGCGCGTCGTCCCTGTTCGCGGAGCCGCCGTCGTACCGTCAGCTCTCATTTATAGCAATTGCGGTCGGCGCCGCACGCGATCACCGACACCTGTACGCTCCGGTCATAAACAAGACTTGTGCCGAGCGGGCTAAGTGGAGGCAGGACAAGTCATTGCGATGTCAGCGGCGGAGAGAAATGTCGCCTTATTGGAAAATAGATTCCCGCCCAGTGGGCACTCTGTTCCCGAGTGGCTGATGCGGGCAAGAGCGATGTGAGCTTCAATCAAGTTGGAATGGAGACTCGGGATCGTCCTCGTGACGGATCTCGTCGACTGGTTGTCGCTTGCCTTCGCCGGCATAGAGTCGGTTAGGCGCATTGAAGACTAACCCGTCGATATGTCCGATATTGCGATAGGCGTGCACTACGCCGGGCGGCACAATGACCATAGCATGT
>CBDUZQ010000129.1:0-7285 GCA_965371755.1 uncultured bacterium | reverse complement strand
GCTGATTCCCTGACAGGGGAAAACATTGCCAAAGGCGTCAACATGAACGCGCTTTGGCCGCTCCAACTCTTCGTAGGGACAGGTGGTGAATTCCTGCCACCCTCTGGTGGGCAGCCCTTCGGTCAGTTTCTCCACCGCCCGACCTTTGAACATGGCCCCGCCCCCGATCACCGGCGCCCCCTTGCCCGAGCCTTTCTGGACGGTAGGTTCTTTGATCTCGATGGTCGAAACATCGAGGCTAAGGTTCTTTGCGGCGGTATGAGCCAGCTTTGCCGGGCTGTCCTCTTTGCCGTCACTGTGAAAGAGGTCGTCACTGAGTTCCAACACAGAGAGGTCGACCTCCCGGAGCGGTTTCAGCCACAGTTCGGCGTCCTCAACGGAAGTCGACATGTAGGCGTTGCTCACCATGCCGGTCTTCAGACCCATGCCACGGGAGAGCTTGATCCCTTCCAGCAAGAGAGGATAGTAGAGTGTCGGCTCACCTCCCTCGAAGCCCACTGATTCGACGGTACTGATCTTGGCGATCTCATCGAATACGGTACGAAGCTGACTGAGCGTGAAGGTCCCCTCCGACTTGGGGCTACAGTACAGAAAGCAATGGTCGCACTCGTAGGTGCATCGGTAGGTCAACAGAAAATGGACGGCTGTTATCATAGTTTGACTCCTGTTCAGATCATGATAGGCCATTTGGCCCTGGGAATCAACCTCTGCATTGACCCTTACGAATAGCCGCAGCGGAGCGCGACATTCGGTACCCCACCCAGAGCGCCAGCGTCGGGTGGGTTCTTCCAAGGTCAACAAATCCCACCTGTCGCTCCGCTTTGGGTGGGGTACCGGTGAGACGTCATACTTCGACTCCGCTCAGCATGACATACCTGTGGCAGGATCGCAGGGGCTCCTGCCTAACGTATCTGGACTCGAATCCGGGCGCGCGAAGCGCGAGAGACAGGCTTGCCTGTTACAGCAATTCGATCCGGTTGCGGTTGCGCGTGATACCCTTGGTGGCGTGGCGGGTGTCGAAGATCGCCTTGCTATGGTCGACTATGAATTGGTAGTCATACTGGCTGTGGTGGGTCAGGATCACGGTCAGGTCGGCTTTCTTCAGAAGCTCAGCAGTCAGTTTGCGCGATTTGTGCTTGGTCTTGTTCCAGTCGATCTCGGCCACAAACGGGTCGTTGAACAGAATATGGGCACCCTTGTCCTCAAGCAGCTTGATAACATCCAACGCCGGCGACTCGCGAGTGTCTTTGATGTCGGGCTTGTAGGTAACGCCCAAAACGCAAATAGTCGACTTGTTAATGGATCGTGCGAATTCGCGATTGAGCAATTCGGAGATACGGTTGACGACATATACGGGCATTTGGCTGTTGATCTCTCCGGCCAACTCGATGAAGCGAGCGTAGTAATTGAGCGATTTCAGTTTCCACGACAAATAGTGCGGGTCGATCGGAATGCAGTGTCCGCCTAATCCGGGCCCGGGATAGAACGGCATGAATCCAAACGGCTTGGTAGCCGCAGCATCGATAATCTCCCAGACATCGACACCCAGTCGGTCGCACATAACGGCCACCTCGTTGACCAGACCGATATTGACTGCGCGGAAAGTATTCTCGAGCAGCTTGACCATCTCAGCGGCCTGGGTCGAGGAAACGGCATGGATATCCGGGATCGTCTGTTCATAGAAGACCTTTGCCGCCTTGGTACAGGCCGGGGTGATACCGCCGACCACGCGCGGCGTGTTCTTGGTAGTGTAGACAGGGTTTCCGGGGTCCACTCGCTCGGGCGAGAAAGCCAGGAAGAAATCCACCCCCGCTTTCATGCCGCTTTCTTCAAGGAGCGGCAGAATCAAATCCTCGGTAGTGCCGGGATAAGTAGTCGACTCCAATACCACCAGCGTTCCTTTGGATATGTGCTTCTTGACCTCGTCCATAGCCGCCAGAATGTAGCTGACATCCGGGTCCTTGGTTTTGGAAAGCGGCGTGGGGACGCAGATCGAGATAGTATCCATCTTCGACAATTTCTTGGTCTCATCGGTGGCCCGGAAATAGCCGGAAGAAACCATCTCCTTGACCAGACTGTCGGGGACGTCATCAATGTCCGATTTGCCGGCGTTGAGCCGCTTGATTAACGGCTTGGAAACATCGAATCCGGTGACCTTGAACCCGACCCGGGCCAGTTCCATCGACAGCGGCAAGCCGACATATCCGAGACCGATCACGCCAACCTGAGCGGAACGAGCCTTGATCTTGTCTATCAGTTCGGTTAATCTTGGGGGCTGTTTGCTTTTCTTAGCAGCCATTTCTTTTGTACTCCTGACCTCGACCACGAATTTAAGCGTGGACTTGTTGTCTCCAGTATTCCAATGTGTCCCAAAGGGTCGTATTTAGACTATATCGACTCACATATCCTAACTCTTGAACGGCCCGCCGGTTACTGCCTCGCTGAATTGGGATGTCGGCCGGGCGAAAGCGCGCTTTATCCACCGAGACCTTTATGATCTTTGACGACAAAGCAAGCAGCCGGTTTAGCACCGACTCAATACTGACCGTCCGCCCTGAGCTGAGATGGTAAACCCGCCCCGGCTTACCTTTCTGCAACAACAGGCAATATCCCCGAACAATGTCGCGAACATCGGAGAAATCGCGCCGCGCCGACAGGTTGCCGACCTTGATAATCGGTCTTTTGCGCGTCGCTTCTATAACTGCAATCTGGCGGGCGAATGAGGACACGACAAAATCGTCCGACTGGCGGGGACCGGTATGCGGAAAAGAGCGGGCGACTGTTACCGGCAGACGATGGCGACTTTGGTAGTAGCGACAAGCCTGCTCGGCAACCGCCTTTGACAAAGCATACGGCGAAATCGGATTGAGCGGCTGGTCCTCGGTCAATGTCTTATTCTTAGGGCTGAAAACGCCGTAGCAATCAGCCGAGCTTACAAAAAGAAACTTCCGGATTCCACCTTGCAAGTGTGCCGCTTCCAACAGATTCATGGTTCCTTCGAAATTGACCCGGTAGGTTTGCTGCATCGCCTTATAGGAACGCCAGACTGAAGCCAGCGCCGCCAGGTGGCAAATGTAATCTGGCTTGATCGACTTTAGAGCCTTCGCCACCCTCTCCCCTTTGCAGATATCCAGCTTCACCAACTCCAGGCTGGGTTTGATCGCCTTTAGGTGAGTGGTTGGCTCTTTCGGATGCAGTGCACCGAAGACGCGGTAACCGGCCTCAAGCAGTTCCTCAGCCAACCACGATCCGGCAAACCCGGCGATACCGGTCACAAATACGGACTTAATCGGTTTGTTCAATGTCCCATCCCTGGACAAAGGCAGATCATTGTGGAGTCAACCGTTTCATGTCAGCATCGACCATCATCTTCACCAACTGGTCAAAACCAACAGTCAGTTCCCAATCAAGGTCCTTTCTGGCTTTCTCCGGATTGCCCAGCAGCAGGTCGACCTCGGCCGGACGCACGAAACGTGGATCGGTTACGACGTATTCTTTGTAGTCCAGATCGAGGTGGGAGAAGGACGCCTCGACGAAATCCCTGACAGAATGGGTCTCACCGCTGGCGATGATCATATCCTCGGCCGGATCATGTTGTGTCATCAGCCACATAGCCCGCACGTAGTCACCGGCATATCCCCAGTCACGCTTGGCGTCGAGATTCCCCAGGGCCAGCTTGTCGGTCAGGCCCAACTTGATTCGGGCGGCGCCATCGGTGATCTTGCGGGTAACAAACTCCAATCCTCGCCGCGGCGATTCGTGATTGAACAGAATTCCCGAGCAGGCGTGGATACCATAGCTCTCGCGATAGTTGACCGTGATCCAATGGCCGTACACCTTGGCCACACCGTAGGGTGAGCGCGGGTAGAACGGTGTCGTCTCAGTTTGCGGCACCTCCTGCACCCGGCCAAACATCTCCGAGGACGATGCCTGGTAAAACTTGATCTTCGTGTCGACCTGACGAATCGCCTCAAGCATTTTGGTGACCCCGAGAGCATTGAACTCCCCGGTCAAAACCGGCTGGGCCCAACTGGTCGGCACGAACGACTGTGCCGCGAGATTGTAGACCTCGTCGGGATGGTGCTCTTCGATCATCCTCAGCATCGATAGCTGGTCCAGCAGATCGGCCTGGGCAAAGGTGAGTTTATCCTTGATATGGTCGATTCGTTCCGCCGATTCGGTCGAGGACCGACGGACCATGCCAACTACTTCGTAGCCCTTTTCCAGCAAAAATTCCGCCAGGTAGGAGCCGTCTTGTCCTGTGATTCCTGTAATCAGTGCTCGCATTAACTTCGGTCCCCCGATGTGCTTGCCGTTAACATCCGTTTCTTTAGTTTTCGGTCGGCATCCGCTGCCACTTTACGTGTCGGAATATAGGCTTACCGGCTCGGCCGGTCAAACCAATTTAACAGCATAGGGTTTGAGTCCGCCGCTGACGCCCGCCGGTTTTCTCTTATATGCAGTTTTGCCGTGACCGCCGCCTGTTGATTTTGTATACTTGCATACAACAAATCACCTAACGACCTTGAAGAAGTATGGAGACAAGTCCATGAGACCGATAATTGTCATATTGTTGATGATCCTGTTGCCGTTGATGGCGGGCGGGGTCGAGGTTAAGCACAAAGGAGCCAGGGTGTCAGGTAACGAACAAACAGCCGACTCGCTTCTGTCGCAGGCGGATGATGTTTTTCAGTCTCGGGATTACGATGCCGCGTTAGAGAAATACACGGAGGTCGTCCAGACAGCGCACAAAGAGTTCAACCGCTCCGTGGAGGTCGAGGCGCTTTCGCAGGTGGCGCGGATGAATCTCGTTCTGGGGAACCGCGAAGAGGGCGAGACCTGGCTGGGCCGCGCCGCCGAACGGGCTTCCGAGAATGACCCTATGGGCTGGTCGCGCTACCTTGGCGTCAAGGGTCGGTTTGAGTGGAAGGCTGATGACCTCAAACAGGCGAGAGCTACTTTCGATCAGATGTTCGAGTTCTGCGATGCCAATGCTTTATGGGGTCGGGCTGTTGATGCCGCGCACATGATCGCGATTGTAGCGGAGTCGCCTGAAGAGCAGATCGAGTGGGGCCGTCGCGGTATCGAGGCGGCCGAGGCGGGCGATGTCGAGAGTTGGCTGGGGCCGTTGTGGAACAATCTGGCCGGGATCTACCATGATCTCAAGCAGTTCGACTCCGCTCTGGAGTGCTACACCAAAGCCCGCGAGTATCACTGGCGGTTCTCCGGCGAAGTCGGCAAACTGTTCGCCGACTACCACGTCGGCATGACCTATCGGCTGTTGGGTAACTTTGACGAAGCCGGGAAGTGGCTGCGGCCGGTGTTGGCCTGGGCTGAACGGATCGAGAATCACTCGGTTATCGGTCAGGCCTGCGAAGATTTGGGCGAGATCGAGATTGCCAAAGACAACAAGGCCGCCGGGCTGAAACTGCTCAGGCGCGCCCGCGATGAATACAAGAAAGAAGGCTACGACACTTCCTGGCCGGAAGTCTGGGAGCAGATCAACAAGCGGATCGCGGAGCTGCAGTAGGTCTTGAAAGCATCCTGCGACAGATGAAATCAGACATCCCCTGAGTGAGGAGTCCACCTGGGTGTTGACGGAGAAAGCTGGTAACATCGCCACTTATGGCGCGTACTATGCAACTCTTGTGGCCTTCCTGGTCGCATCGTTTTTCCCGGAATATCGCATTTGGGGTTTCAATTGGTGGGCGTACTATCCTGACTGGGTCCGCTGGGGACTGTTTGGTCTCGGAGTAGTCATACCGTTACTGGTCCACTTCCACAGGAATCGCCTTCAGGCGATCTGGGACAGGGAGTATACAGAGTCTCATCGTCCGAAAAATCTTACTGCAGTGGTGGCAGCAGTTGCCCTGGTCCTGCCGGTACTTTTTTATCTGCTTAGATCCACGACATTCTTCCTGGGTGACGGCTACGCCTACCTATCGCTCCTGGCTCGCGATGTTCCTTTGGTCAAATACCGGGACCTGGGTGAAGCCCTGGCTCATATCGGGTTGAAACAACTGCTCGGATTGAAGGGCGAGTCAGGCGCCCTGATCACATTCCAGATAATATCAATTGCGGCCGGAGTACTGTTCTTCATGATCAATGTCTGGGCAGCGTGCAAACTGTACGTTCGTGGTTTACACCGAGCGATGTTCGTTTTGTTCATGCTGTCGGTCGGCCCGATGTTGCTGTTCTTTGGCTATGTCGAAAACTACTCGTTGTTCGTCTGCTCAGTGGCGCTGTTTGCCATGGGTGGTCTTCTGGTAGCGCTGGGGAAACTCGGAAGGACCTATCTCATTCCGCTGACTATACTGCCCTGTTTCTTTCACATCTTCGGTGTCTGCCTGATTCCGTCGGCCCTGTACGTTGCCATTGCCGGAAGCGATCTCGGTGACCGGTTAGCCGCGACAAGTTGGAAAACCAGGGGTATGCTTGTTTTTCTGCTGGGGGCCGCGGCTTCCGTCCTGTTCTTTTGGCTCTACCGGACCCACTACTTCTTCCGGTTCGCCATAATTCCGCTTGTCCCGGATCGATTCACAGTCGATGGATATTGGCTGTTGGCCCCAAGCCATTTTGCCGACTTCGTCAACATCCTGCTGCTGCTTGTACCAAGCTTACTGTTGATGATCGTGGTTCTCCGCTCGGTGAGCCTGCGCCAACTCCTGAGGCAACGAGAGTATCGGTTTCTTGGTCTGCTGGTCATGTCGACGCTGACCGCCGCTTTCATATTCGATCCGAAGTTGGGCATGGCTCGTGATTGGGATCTGTTTTCTTTCGCCGGCATCCCCCTCGCTTTCACCACCGCGTATATGGTCCTTGAAAAGAGCAACAAAGTACACAACCGGTTCGGTCTTCTGCTTATGGCAATCTCACTAAGCCTTCTTGCCCTGTTTCCCCGGGTCATCGGCCAGGCTGTTCCGGAAATCGCGATTTCCCGATTTGGAGACTATGCCGCTCTCGACCGCACCAAGAACATGTATGGCCGCACTAACCTGATGAAGTACTATCAGAACCTCGGAGACACCGCCGCCCTGGAGCGCGAGGCTCAACAGTACCGGCGAGACTATCCCGAGCGATACGTCAACCGAGAAGGTGTGGCGCTGAAGGACCGGGGCAACTGCCCTGAGGCGATCCAGCGTTTCAAGCGTGCGCTGCAAATGAACCCGGTGTTTTCGGCCGCCTACAGTAATCTCGGCATGTGCTACCAGTCGCTGGGGCAACTCGATCGCGCCCTTGATCTGTTCCGGATTTCATCAGGGCTGAATCCGTACAACGCAATAAT
>CBDUZQ010000128.1:0-7291 GCA_965371755.1 uncultured bacterium | reverse complement strand
CATCCGGTGGAGGGTTCCGACACAGTATACCAGGTATACATTAATCCGCTGGGCACCGTATTCGATCAGATGATTGTGTTTGACGATGATGGTGACTATGATACGGACCGTGATTGGAACGGTGAATTTGAAATCAAGACGGTTCGCGCCGACTCCTTCTGGTCGATGGAAGCGCGTATCCCGTTCGCACAGCTTGGTGCTGCCGGACAACAAGGGGAGACGTGGCGGGTCAACTTTCGACGCAAACAGAAACGTCTGGACAGTGCCGGTGACTGGCAGTCGCCGATTGACTACGATCCTGCGACCTTCGGACATTTGTCAATAGAGTAGACCTGACCGGGATGGTCTCTTGATTGCAGATTATCTCCGCAGGCCAGCCGGTACAATATCCCACCCCGGAAACTCAGATCGAGGGCTTAAGGGAGCGTGCCCACGCCGACTTTTGGACTAACTCTGATGACACCGGCGCCGTTCACCACCAGCTGGAGATTGATCTGGGTTAGAAGAACCAGCGCAAATCAGTCGCGTTGAGTGAAAGTCAGAATGCACGAAGCGCCTTAATTGACGGTAGTTACCGCTGATGTTGTATCCAAATTCGAATTCTCGACGGATAGACCTCAACTTTTCGGTCAGATTCTTTCAGTCACCAAATGCGATCTTAATTTCTTGCTGAAACTTTCCTCAGTGATGTTATTTTACAATAAGTTAAATTGCTACCGGATCGGAGTATATCCACCAAGGATCCCATTCTTCGATAATACAATTTGCCATACATGGCTTTTTCGTGCCCGAGACGATCCGGCAAAGGAACTCAAAAAATACTTCCACATGCGGTAGAACCGCTCGTCGTAGTGCGGCTTAAGTTGTTCCCACCGCGCATCAAAATTCCTGAACCAGGCCATCAGCGTCTTGTCGTAATTAGGACCGAGGCTGTGCCAGTCCTCCATCACAAATAGTCCCTCAATTGCGGCACCAATTTGTTTGAGGGCAGGAAGCACCCCGCCGGGGAATATGTATTTCTCAACAAATAAGTCGGGGGTTTTTAGCGGCTTGTTTGCACCTATGGTCTGGAGGAGAAATAAACCACCATCGCTGAGACAACGGTCTACTACCTCCATATATGTCCGGTAGTTCTTGGGACCGACGTGCTCGAACATTCCCAGGGAGACTATATGATCGTACTGACCTGTAATATCACGGTAGTCTTGCAGCTTGAGCTCGATGGGGAGGCCGGCACACAACACCTGACCCAGATGAATTTGCTCCGTTGAATTGTTCACACCTACCACCGACACGTTGTACTTCTCGGCGGCGAATTTTGCGAAACTCCCCCAGCCACAACCGATATCCAGGAGTTTCATGCCTGGCTGAAGTTCCAAT
This sequence comes from uncultured bacterium, assembly GCA_965371755.1. GTDB lineage: Bacteria > Zixibacteria > MSB-5A5 > GN15 > FEB-12 > JAJRTA01. The sequence goes on along the minus strand of CBDUZQ010000128.1, from coordinate 5,911 downwards.
TTCTTACAGACCAAGTCTAACTTTGCTTCCTGCGCCGCATCCAGAGTGTCAGCACCTTTCCAATAGGCGCAGCTATAGACCATGCGTTTGTCGAGCATGGCTTGGAATACATCGTTCCCCGTATTGTAATGGTGCTCTCCCACTTCAAATGCTTTTGCCTTGCGTTGTCGATTGAGGAAAACCTGGCTGAAGAGGGTGACCTGTGTTTTCCAGTTACGGCGCACTTCGTCGTCAAGATTGGAACGAAGCAATTTGTAAAAAAAGGCATCGAGTTGTTGTGCATCCCACCAGCCATCCATGTACGATTCACCAAGTCCGAGCGAACCTTGTCTGAGTACACGGCGATAGAATTCGTCGTTGTACACCTTGATGTCCCATGGTCGATCACCATCTAACCGGACATCTATACTCGAGAGGATTTCTTTCACAGCGGTTTTTGATTTATCGTATCGCATTTGGACGCTCCGATGATTGATAGTCTCCAAATTGCAGTTTTTTGCATTGACCGAGATTTCCCATATAACGGTTTCAGAAACATGGTTTATCCCTTTCAGTACTTTGAATACGTAATAATCTCCTCGAATGGTCGAGAATTGCCTCGTTTCCCTGAGTGATCGCTCCTATGATCGCAAGAATCACGACGTTTTTCCGTCGCCAGTCTTCTTGAAGCCGTCGGGTGGCCAACCATTCATGGTGGGGCCACAATACCCCCCCCGTAAACGGTGGGCCACCTGCGTCACCCTGAGCGTTCCCCCAACGTCACCCTGAGCGTTCCCCCAACGTCACCCTGAGCGGAGTCGAAGGGTGGCGTACCCTGTGGGCGGATACCGGATACTGGCTTACGCCAGTATGACGACAACAGAGAAGAAGGATACCCTAACTTCGTGGGCATGACAAACCCGGTAGGTTTCAGGTATGATGAAGCTCTTTCAACAGCCTCTTAATTTCCCAGCACTAGCGTCTGTCGGTCCACCAGTTGTATCGGGTCCACAGGATTGTCGCGGGCATAGACCTCGGCTACATACGAACCAGGCGAGACATTGATCACGGTTGCGGTCACCGTGAAGTAACACAGGCAGTACTGCCAGTCATCGGAGATATTGAACTCGTAGAACCGCAAGGTATCTCCCACCTCGGAGAGCTCTACTGCAATGATGCCGCCACAGTTGAAATAGCCGTTGAGATGTTCCATGTCGAGGGTGTCACCGTGGTAGTAGTAATTGACCACAGCTGTGTCGTCTGCGCCGTAGCGTGGAAGGCAGCCGCTGTCCCAATAGTCAATCACCTCCGGACCATTAGTGGGGATGTCGAACTGCACGGTACCGACAGTATCTCCCCATATCCCGATCAGAACGAGAGTGTATGAACCCTCAGCCAAGTCGTAGATCACCGACTCAAGATCAAACCAGCAAATGCAATCGCACTCCCATCCAGTGTCGGCCTCGAAGCCGGTGATCACGTTACCTGAGAGATTATAGTCAACATAGTATTCCAGGCAACACTGATAGTAGGCGTCATCATGGTACACGTGAACGTCGTTGCCAGTCACTTCAACCCTCAGTGTTCCGCGATCGCCGGTTGACAATGCCGTAGCTGTCTCCTTCTGAGCGCCACCAAGGGTGGTGTCTCTGCAAGCTGCGTCTGCCTCAGAATGGTCCGTGATCACATCGAACGGGCAGACCGGTGGCGGACAGCCTCCAAACATGTAATCAATAAAGAAGACCAGGTCGGCGATATCGATTTGGCTGTCGAAGTAGAAATCCGCTGTCGGCGGATAAGGTAGCGGTGGTCCACCAGTGAACATATACTCGACCAGGTAGACCAAGTCAGAAATATCCACATTGCCACTCATGTCCATGTCGCCACAGGTGGCGGCCATGCCGCTGCCGGCAAATGCCACCAAAGCAACTGTCAGCGTCAGTACTGTTATCCTTTTCATGATTCTTTCCTTTGGCCCATGTGGATATTGTCTACTCTTGTTTTCAACTCGTTCCTATCAGTGGAGAGTGATAACCTGCCGATCCAGCAGGAACTCCTCCAGCCAGGGATAATCCTGATTGTAAACTTCGGCAATGTAGGTGCCCGCCGGAATGCCTGCCACGATGACAGTCATATCGTAATAGCACATACACGGTACGGGGACCATGTCGTTCAGGTTATTCTCGTGAAAACGCAGGGTGACACCGACCCACTCGAACTCCACCGCCAGTATGGCGCCACAGTTGAAGTATCCGTTGGGGTGATGCAGAGTCAACACACCGGCGGACCACGAGTAGTTGACAATCGGGTCGCCCTCCTCCGGCCAGTCCTTCATCTGGCAGTCACCGATAGTGACATAGATAATACCGGTTTCAATCACGGCAGTGTCAACGCCCACCAGGTCGCCATCGATTCCAAACAGGGTCACGATATATTCCCCCGGCGCCAGATTGTGGATGACAGACTCAAGATCAAAAAAGCAATAGCAGTCACAAAACTCGCTGGTGTCGGTCTCAAAACCGAAAATCTGATTCCCGAACTGGTAGTATTCCACATAGTAGCCGAGACAGCACTGGTAGTATGCCCCCGGGTGGTATACGTGAATCTCGTTACCGACGGCTTCGATGTACATGCCGCGCTCTGACGGCGGTGAGCCGTTCCCGCCTTCCTCCGGCAAGCACCCGCCGCTGTTGTCGGTGTGATTGTCGATTACCTCGAATGGGCACAGTGGAGTGCATCCGCCGGGCAGGACGAACCAGCAATCGACCCAGCATACCAAGTCACTGATGTCGATTTGACCGTCGCCGTCACAGTCGGCGGTGGGTGGGAAGGGCAGAGGCGGGCCGCCTGTAAACATGAAATCGACCAGGTATACCAAGTCGGCGATATCGATACTGCCGCTGAAATCCATATCACCGCATACCGGCTCACTACTCATACTACTGACCGCCGCCAGCAGCAGAAATGCTGTAAGCACAGATAGTTTTCGCATCACTTGAGTCCTATATTAGTGTGCTCGAGAAACGTGCTATGATATATAAAAAGTATACACAACACGCCACATTTGGTCAAGTAAAAAGTTGCCGCCGCTGGGCGAAATCAAACAGCCTTCAGGGCTTCAATCCCCGGCAGATTCGGAGGTCAGAAAAAGGGCCGCTCTTGCTGGTGAAGAACGGCCCATGAGGCTTGTGTCTCGGTCAGGCGTTTACCACGGCCAGGTGCACGAAGGAGCGGGTCCGCTGTTAAACATGTAATCCACCAGGTGAACGAGATCGCCTATATCGAGGCCCGGCATGCCGTCGATATCCGCGGCGGATGCTACTGGTGGCTCCGGCCCGTCATTGAACATGTAGTCGACGAGATAGGTCAGATCGGCAATGTCGATGTCTGCCCCGCTATCATCGATGTCCCCGCAGATCGGAATGATACTGACTTGCGTCTGAACGGTATCACCGGCTCCGACGTTGTCCTCCACCGCGAGAGCGACCGTGAAGTTCCCGTAGTCCTGGTACTGGTGGGCTACGTTTTCGCCCTCGCCGCTCTCGCTGTCGCCAAAGTCCCAATGCCAGGCTACGACTGTGCCATCGACATCGTACGAACTGCTGTTGAACTGGATGGTGTCATGCCGCGTCGGATTGTCCGGACCAAAGTCGAACTCGGCCACCGGGGGCAGGTTGCCGGTGCATTCGGATTTTCCGGGATAAGGGACGAAGTTCTGGGCGGTGACGGTAACATACATGTCGCCCAGACTCGCCGGAATTATCTCGAAACTCACATCCCCGAAAGAGTCGGTGTAGTCGGTTTCGTAAATCTCGTTCCCTTTCCACAGGCAAACAAGAGCCATGTTCACCGGGCCTCCCGTCGTCTTCTCGACGTGCACATCAAACGTGGAGGCAGTCACCGGGAATGTCTCCGGGTGTGTCACGACCATGGTCTTGATGGTGTCCGTCCAGACTGGCATGGCCGGCTCACCCAGTAGATTCAACGTCCACTGGACGTAATAAAAACTACTATTGTGGGGGCAAGTGTTCTTGGTCCAGGCCAGAGCCTCGCCCAGACGATACTGGTTGTTCATCAACAGGCCCCGCCACCAATACATGTCAAGCAGCCCCGAAAGGGTCGCGGCATTACCGACATAGAACCAACCGGAGCGAGTGTTGCCGGTGAATGAGACAGCGGCCTGAAGTTCGTTGTAGATCACGAAGTACTCGGCGATGCAGTCGTTGCGATCCATCTCATTGGGGTGGCAGCCCAGAGAGAACACGTTGCACAGTCGACCGTCATTGGTCAGACTGTTGACGTGTGAGGTATATATGAACAAACCATGGTTCAGGTCGCCGGTACCCATGACATTGTAGTTGCTGTGATCACTGTGGTTGACCAGGTTCTGCCCGGCATTGAGAGCATTGATGAAATCGGTGCGGTGGTTGGTCGGGTCGCTGTCGTAGACCTCGGTCACCTTGAACCGCGCGGGGATGTACGCGTTATCGATAGCCTGTTTCATGGCTTCACTGGCCGTGAGTGTATAATAAGGAGGCTGCGAAGCCAGCGTCAGATCCATGCCCAACAGACAAGCTTTCAGGGCGTAGTCGTCCAGAGGAGGGTCCATCTCGTACTTGAGCAGCTTGTTGATGAAGGTATTGATCTGAGTGCTTCCCTCCGCGGTCACGCGCCCGACGTAGACCTCATAGATCCAGTCGTTGTCATAGTCTCCATAGTATTGGTCGCTGGGGATGTTGTCACCCTCATAATTGCGGTACTCGAAAGGCACCGTGCTGTGCTCGCCACCGATGAGAAAATAGAGCGATCCCCAGTTGTCGTGGGCGTCAATGACAAAAGCGCGGATCTTGTCCTGGTTGTCCGAGCCGGAGTAATTGGCGTAAATATAGCTGGTGGTGACTATTGTGTCACGAAGCCCTTTTTTGGTGTGCCATTCTACCAGCGGTTCCCACGAGGGGGCATTGGCGTCGGAGGTGATAATGACATGAGCGAACGGCCCGGTTGACGGAAGGTCCGGCAGACGACCAGCGAACGGCGAAACGGCGAGAGAGACCGACTGCTTGTTGGCAACCATGTTTGTCACTGTCTGCTCGTAGGTAAGACGTCCTCTTTCGGATATATTGAGGGGGAGGTAGTCACCGCAGATGTAGCCATCGGTACCTTCGATCACAAAGGTGATGGACGTATACAGTTGTAGTTTTCTGAGCTTTGGAGAATAGACCAGAGGGCAGACTTTGATAACAGCCATACCCTGACCGGCCAGGTCGACCTGCGAAATCAGTTCCAACGACGTGAGCGGGTAAGGGGTATCCGAACTGTAGATATCGGGGTTGGGTTCAATCAACTCCAGGTCATCAGTCGTCTGACCCACCTTCAAAGGCCGTTGAGTTGGAAGGATGTCATACCGGCCATCGATCTCTTCGATAGTGAAAGTAACAACCCTGACTGTCTGGGCAGCCATACCGGAAGGAAGTGCGATCCTGATCTCCCGCGCGGGCAGCATCGGTCCGCCGAGTTGCGACAGGTAGTCCCCATCGCCGAGCCTGACTGCATCGTACCCCAACACTTTATCGAAGGTCAACTCATGCTGCGAAAACTCAATGGTGTGTCGGACCTGCGTCCCGGTGTCGCCCAGAGCATTTGCCGCCAGGAGACCGCTGAAGGCTGCATACAAAGCGAAAAAAGCGATCGCAGAGACCGCCCTCAATCCGAATGCTACATGTTTCTCAGAATAGGATTTGATCATCGTTCTTGCCATACCTCTCATATCGTTGAAGTACTCAATCACCAACAGTATCAGACTGCACACCAGTCTAAGGGTGTGCCGCGTGTGTACCACTCCCTTGCAAGGTAGTAGTTTTTTGTGATTTGTCAATTAGTAAGCGCGGTTGTGTCAAGGCAAAATAGAAATGTCCTACTTGTGGTCGGCGTA
>CBDUZQ010000127.1:0-7296 GCA_965371755.1 uncultured bacterium | reverse complement strand
GTTGAATACGTAATCAACCAAGTAGAGCAGATCCGAAATGTCAGTATCGCCGGAAGCGTTTACATCGGCTGTTTCGACAACCACCGGAGGCGGTCCGCCGCCGAAATACCATTCGACCATCAGAACCACGTCGGAGATATCGACTCTCCCGTCGAGTGTCAGGTCGCCGGAAACTCGGCCCAGATAGAAGAACTCGTCGCCGGCAGAAAACGGTGAGGCATCATCGAACTCGCCCGTTACCGTGTAGACCTGGATGGTCGTATCCCAGATGAGTTCGTAGCCGGCGGCAAACTCGCCCAGCGGGAAGCTCACGGCAAGCGCCTCACCCTCAAGGAGCGGATGAGTCGTCAACACCGTCCCAGTAGCAGGAATGGTACCGTTGATGAGAAGACTTGATGGGTTGATGTCGGCGGCGTCATATGTGTCGTCGAAGTGGTCGCCTATATAGATCGTGCCGCTCTGTGGGTCAATCGCGTTGGTCATTATCGCGAGAACCGGATCGGGTTCGAGGACCAAGGCGTCGGGAAAGGGGGATACTCGGCGCTTGTAGAGAATGGGATTATTGAAATTGTCCCAGTCCGCTATCTGTCTGAGTCTGTACGCTACGTGGCAAGACCCGTCCGGATGGGCGGCAACACTCGGTCCCGCTACAACGTCACCTCCATGAGCATCCTGGTCCAGACTGCCATGAGCGAGGACTGTCACCTCCGACATACTATTGACATAGAATATGTTGCTTACAGACAACGGGCTGCTTTCGACGATATCGGAGTACACCAAGTGCCAAACACCATCCGGGCTGATTGCGATGGAAATATCGTACGAGGAGATGCCTTCGGAATTCAAACCGGTGACAATCTCCTGAGGAGTTGACCACGATCCAGCTTGGTTGTTCATATAAAGAATAGGGTTGTTGATATTGTCCCAGTCGACTATCTCTCTGAGTCGGTACGCCACGTGGAGAGCACCGTCCGGACCTATGGCAATACTCGGTCCCGCCACAACGTCACCGGAATGAGTATCCTGGTCGTAAGTACCCAGAGCGAGAGTCGATTGCTCCATCATACTATTGGCGTACAGGATGTCGGAAGTACCGACATGTCCGTTTTCCACGATGTCAGAGTACACCAGATGCCAGGCTCCATCCGGGCCGACGGCAATGGAAATATCGTACGAGGAGATGCCTTCAGAGTTCAAACCGGTGACAATCTCCTGAGGAGGGGACCAGGAGCCAGGTACGTTGTTCATATAGAGAATAGAGTTGTTAGTATTGTCCCCGTCGACTATCTCTCTGAGTCGGTACGCCACATGTAGTGTACCGTCCAACCCAACGGCAATGCTCGGTCCTGCCACAGTTTCACCGGAATGAGCATCAAGGTAGTAAGTACCTCGGGCGAGAATCGTATCCTCCGAGAGACTACTGGCGTGGAGTATGTAGAAGGTTGTGGCGGTGTCGCTCTCCACAACATCAGACCACACCACGTGCCACACTCCGTCCGATGTAACGGCGATCCCGATGTCATAGGAGGAGATGCCTTCGGAGTGCAAACCAGTAACAATCTCGTGCGCAGTGGACCAATCTTGCGCCCTGGTCATGACGGCGGCTAGACCAAGCAGCAATGTTGATGTGATGACGAACCTCAAGGTATACGAAAACATGACACACCTCCTGCAAAGGTTATGTTTCTACACCGCATTCGCCAAGGGGGAATCGCAAAGATCTTCGCGATAGCGAAATACTACAATTGTGTTCAGTGTCCAGCCGGCAGCAAACGACCTGGAAGTAGCCGGGATGATATAGCGTTCTGGTCTCCCCGTGATTGCCCTATCCACGCCGGCACCTCTGTTCCATAAATGGACCAGCAGGCTAATAGTAGTATAACTCTTAAGGCGCTCATGTCAAGGACTTCTCACTCGACGCTTCCGGGGTGGGTTCTTCTCGGCCGATGCAGACATCTGCCGTGCATACATGCTTGTCACTGTCGAAACCCTGTGGTTTCGAACTACAAGAATTACTTGCGAGGCATGAGACCCCGTGCGATCACGATGCGCTGCATTTCCGAAGTGCCCTCGAACAGTTCGGTGACACGGGCGTCCCGATACAACCGTTCGACATGGTACTCGCTGCAGTAACCGTAGCCGCCCAGCACCTGCACCGCGTGGTGCGTTACGCTGGTGGCCATCTCCGATGCGAACAATTTGGCCTGCGCCGCCGCCATACTGTATGGCTGACCGACGTTTTTCAGCCAGGCCGCTTTGTAGACCAGGTTGCGTGCCGCCTCAAGCTGCACCGACATGTCGGCCAGATGAAACTGGATCGCCTGAAAAGCCGCGATCGGTTTACCGAACTGCTCGCGCTCCTGCGAGTACTTCACGGCGATATCAAGCGCTTCCTGAGCTATCCCCAGTGACATGGCGCCGACACTTATGCGCCCGCCGTCGAGAGTCGACATGGCAATCTTGAACCCTTCGCCCTCCTCGCCGAGCAGGGCATCCTTCGGTACCAGGCAATCCATAAACGCAAATTCCGTCGTCGGCGAGCCTTTGAAACCCATCTTCTTCTCATTGGCGCCGATCTCAAATCCCTCGGTATCGCGGTCAATCAGGAAAGCGCTGATCGCCTTTGGTCCACCACCTTTTTCCTTGATAGCGAACACCAGAGCGTTGTTGCACATTGATCCCATGGTGACGAAAATCTTGTTGCCGTTAATCACATACCCATCATCGGTCTCGGTGTAAGTGGTGGTGAGCGAGGCGGCATCGGATCCGGCGCCCGGCTCGCTAAGCGCAAACACGCCGACATGCTCGCCCGTGCAGATCGGCGGCAGGTACTTCTGCTTTTGTTCTTCGGTGCCGTGTACCACCAGCGGAAAGCCGTAGAGCGAGTTGTGCAGCATAACGATGCCACAGTGGGAAGTGCAACCGCGCGATAACTCTTCGCAAGTAAGAACGTAGGATACAGCGTCCATCTCGCTGCCGCCGTACTGTTCGGGCAGAGTGATACCCATCAGACCGAGATCACCCATCTCCTTCATCAGGTCGCGATCTATTTTGGCTTCAGCATCGAACTCCTCGGCACGCGGCTTGAGCTTTTTTTCGGCAAAGCCTCGGGCTACTTCCTGGACAGCCAGGTGGTCTTCTGACAAAGCAAAGTCCATGCGGTCTTCCTGTCGTTATGCGGTTCACGCCAAGCGGGAGCCTGTTGACTCCCGCTTGTATCTAATGCGATCCTTATGGCGAATCGTTCTATTTGCCTACGAACCTGGCCGGACGTTTTTCGAGAAACGCCCTGGTCCCTTCGTTCTTGTCCTTCGAAGCACAGATACCTGCAAACAGCGATGCTTCGTGCTCACATCCAGCGTCAAGCGTGGTGTTGATTCCACGATTAACCGACTCTTTGGCGTAAGCAATGGCCACCGGTCCGCGCGAGGCAATCTTGGCCGCCATCTCTTTGGCCTTGGGCATCAACTCGTCAACGGGATAGACCTCGTCGACCAAGCCGATACGAAGGGCCTCCGTCACGGGATAGATATCGCCGGTGAAGATCCACTGTTTGGCCTTACCATAACCGACCAGCCGCGCCAGCCGCTGGGTGCCGCCGTAGCCGGGAATGATACCCAACGTGGATTCCGGCTGACCGAACCTGGCCTTCTCAGAAGCCAGGCGAATGTCACACGCCATAGCTATCTCGCAGCCTCCGCCGAGCGCGAAACCGTTGACGGCGGCGATGATCGCTTTCGGCAACGCCTCCATCTTGAACATGAGCGCCTGTCCTATCTTGCACTTCCTGTGACCGGCCTGCACGTCGCATTCGGCCAGTTCGCCGATATCGGCGCCGGCCACGAACGCTTTGCCTTCGCCCGTCAGGATGACGCAACGAACCTCTTCGTCCCCAGCGATAGCATCAAAGACGTGATGGAGTTCGTCGACCGTTTCGTCATTCAGAGCATTCATCGCTTTGGGGCGACTGATCGTCACGATGGCGACGGCGTCCTCTTTTTCGAACTTGATATTCTTGTAGTCCATCATGCCATCCTACTTCTTGGCGTAATCATAGAAGCCGCGCCCAGCCTTGCGACCATAGTAACCGGCCTTGACCATCGCCTTCAGCAGCGGCGGGGCGGCGTAGTGGTGCTGCTTGAACTCGGCAAAAAGAATCTCAGCTATATAGTAGGTGGTATCCAGACCGACGAAATCGGTCAACTCCAGCGGACCCATGGGATGACCGCAGCCCAATTTCATAGCGGTGTCGATATCCTTGGCCGTGGCCACGCCGTCCTGAAGGGCGCGGATAGCATCCAGCAGGTACGGTACCAGCAGACGGTTAACGACAAAGCCCGGGGTGTCCTTGCACGATACCACTACCTTGCCGACCTTTTCCCCAAACGCCTTGGCCGAATCAAAGGTCGCATCACTGGTAACGACGGTTCTGACTACCTCGACCAGCTTCATCACCGGTACCGGGTTGAAAAAATGCAGTCCGCAGAACTGATCGGCGCGCTGGGTGACGGCGCCCATCTCGGTGATTGACAGCGACGAAGTGTTGGAAGCGAAGATAGCCTCTTTCTTCACGATGCCGTCCAGCGTCTTGTACAGCTTGGCTTTTTCGTCGAAGTTCTCGATGATAGCCTCAACGACCAGATCGCAGTCGGCCAGATCCTTGGGATCGAGGGTGGGTTTGATCTTGTCGAGGATTGCTTTCTTCCCGGCCTCGTCAAGTTTACCCTTGGAGACGGCGCGCGACAACGACTTGTCGATCCGACCCATGCCCTTTTTCAGAAAGTCGTCGTTGACTTCCATCGCCACGACATCCACACCGGCCTTTGAGGACACTTCGGCAATACCGGTACCCATCAACCCGAGTCCGCAGATTCCTACTTTCTTGATTTCCATCAGACTTCCCTTCTTATTGAATTAAACTCCTGTTATTCTCTGACTCGTCAACAAATGCGCAGTCGACCGAACGGATCAGCCTCGCGCTTCGACAATTCTCTAACTGTCTATTGCTCTCGTTCATCCTAATGCCGAACGAATCTCGCCACGCCCTTAGAATGCGATAATCGAGCGCAGCCCCTTTCCTTCCCTAAGCGTTTCCAGGGCATCGTTGATGTCATCGAGTGGAAATTTCGCCGTGACCAGCTCCTTGACTTTGATCTTACCCAGACGACAAATCTCGATCAGCGGGGGGTAATCGACCGGGCGACAGCCGAGCGAGCCGACGATCTCCATCTCGTGGAACATGATCTTACCGGCAAAGAGTGAGATGTTTTTGGCCGAGTAGCCCAGAACGACCAATCGCCCACCGACGCGTAGCGATCCGAAAGCTGCCTCTATTGTGCCGGGGTTGCCGATTGCCTCGATAGCGATAGCGGCCCCGCCACCGGTCATCTTTTTTACAGTCTTGGGCCACTTCTCATCCTCTTTGGGGTTGATCGTAGCTACCGCGCCCAATTTTTTGGCCCAGTCGAGTTTCTCTTCGGAGATATCCACGGCAATCGCGGCGCCACCGACAGCCGCCACCATCTGGACCAGGTTTATCCCTACGCCACCGCATCCGACCACCACTACTGAATCACCCGGCTTGACCTGAGCGCGGTTGACGACAGCGTGGTAAGGAGTCGAAATGGCATCGGCGATAATGCAGCCTTCCTGAAGTGGAATCTCATCCGGAAGGTGAAAGGTGTCCTTGGCCGGAGCCAGCAGATACTCGGCATAAGCACCATCGACGTTGTTGCCGAACATCACCATATTTTCACAGATGTTCTCACGGCCGGTACGGCAGGCGCGACAGTTTCCGCACGTCACCACGGCCGGCAGCAGGATGCGATCGCCCTCCTTGAATCCCTCCACACCTTCACCCAGCCCGGCCACGGTGCCGGAAGGTTCATGCCCCAGAATGATCGGTGGCTTCTTGAACGTCGGCACGCCATGATCGATATATCCGATGTCGGTGTGACAGACACCACAACCGGCGGTTTTGATCAGAAGCTGACCAAGTCCGGGAGTTGGGGTGGGGACTTCTTTTACTTCAAGCGGTTGGTTGGGACCGTTGAATATGGCTGCTTTCATGGGACACTCCTTTGTTCGCCACACTTATATGGAACTAAGATATGGATAAGACAATCCCGCTTGGTTGTCAAGTTAGTCAGCCAAATCAACATCAGGCGGCTCGCCGGTGGGGCGAGTGAAGATCATCACCGAGGCGTCGCTTTCGTCTTCGAAGCAGATCGTGCAGCTTTCGCATCCGAGTTCGCCGATCGGAATTATCTTGACCTCAAACCCAAGCATCCGGTAATTCTCAAGCGCCTCCTCAAGCCGCGCCCCGGAGGCTGTGAACTGCTGCGTCCAGCCTTCGGCCTTCAGTTTGTCAATCAGACTTGAAGACATAGCTTAGAGTCCACCCTCAAGCCACGACTCGACTTGTGCTTTGATCTCATCCCGCACGCGACGGAACCCTGCCATAGTCTCTTCATCGCCGCCCCGAAGGCGGGCCGGATCATCGAACGGCCAGTGCAATCGGGTTCCACGGGCGGGGAGAACCGGGCAATTCGCTGCGGCGTGGTCACAGACGGTGATGACATAGTCAAACTGACGCCCCACGTAGTTTTTGACGTGATCAGAACTGTGGTTTGAAATGTCGATTCCCACTTCAGCCATGACAGCCACCGCTTTGGGATTCAGGCCGGCCGGCTCAAGTCCCGCCGAGTATGGCTCTATCAGACCGCCGATCTCTCGCAGGAATCCTTCAGCCATCTGCGACCGGCAGGAGTTGCCGGTACATACGACCAGCACTTTCAAATCCTTGTCAGTCATTCTCAGCGCAACTATTGATTCGAGTCGGTCGACTACCAATTCTCTATCCAATAACGTCAGGACCTCTCGCAAGTTAGCAATTTGATCGGTCGCAGAGAAGAACTTTCGGTCGGCGGGGAACTTTGTGGCAGCATAGTTGTCTAAGCAAGTAACCTGAATCGGCCGGGATCACGGGTCCAAATAGTCGATAAACAGATTGACTTAGGCAGGATTTCTGCTAATTTGTAAGCAAATAGGTAAACTATCTCGATTCCACAGAAGGAGTATCATGGTGAAGAAGATTATGGTTTTTGGTTTGAGCGCCCTGCTATTGGTGGCGTTTGTCTCGTCCTCGGCGCTGGCCGGTGAAGGCTGCGGTGCGCATAAGGCAGAAGCCAAGGCTGTCAGTGCCTCGGCCAAGATGCACGGCATGTCCCCTGAAGAGTGCGCCAAGCTCTGCGGCATGACCCCTGAACAATGCGCCAAAATGTGTGAAGGTCATGC
>CBDUZQ010000126.1:0-7314 GCA_965371755.1 uncultured bacterium | reverse complement strand
TTAGCGACACAGGAACCGGTGTGGCGAATCCTTGCGAGGCAGCGGTCGAACGAGCCCACGAAGCTGCTAAGGTCGACTCGCCAATGAGGTAGTCGGAGTATTTGGAGAAACTGTGTTGATGGGGGCTAATAGCCTTTTAAGTCGCCCGCCGGAAATCATGATGAACAAGGTTTCCCATTCGTCGGGATTGGATGCTGTAAAAACGGTGCGGAGGTAGATTGGCTCTATAATGAACCCCTATGAATGACGATAAGAATAGAAGGACAAAAAGAACCCGCTGGCTCTGGGTCATCGGCGGTATTCTCCTGCTCCTCGGATTGTGGCAGTTGTTTACAAACATCTATGGGGAAGAAGAAAAAGAACTGCGCCGTCAACTTCGGGAAACAGTAAAAAAGAAATTTCCGGAACAGACATCCAAGTTCTTCCAGACATTCGGATTGTTTTACTTTGAAGCGGATCGGGAAGCACCCGGCGGGGCGACCCTGGAGCGAAAATCCGTCGTTCTGATTCACGGTCTGGACGACCCCGGCGAGGTGTGGCAAAGCCTCGCTCCGGAGCTGGTAAAAGAAGATTTTAATGTGTGGCTGATGCAATATCCCAATGACCAGCCCATCGTGGAATCGGCCCAGCTTTTTTTCCAGGAGTTGAAGGGACTCAAACAGCTCGGCATAGACCGAATTTCCATTGTGGCTCACAGCATGGGCGGTCTGGTTTCCCGGGAAATGCTTACCAGTCCAGAAATTGAATATCACACCTCCGCAAAAAACAGGCTGGTGCCCGAAGTAGGGGCGCTCATTATGGTGGGAACACCCAACCACGGCTCGCAGTTGGCTCGATTCCGGGTGTTTACGGAAATGCGTGATCATCTGGTCCGGTTGAAAAAAGGTGAAGCAAACTGGCTGGGAGTAATTCTTGACGGCGCCGGTGAGGCCAAAATCGACTTGCTGCCGGGGAGCCGTTTCTTGACCGAGTTAAACGGGCGTCCTCATCCGGAGGGGGTGGATATGTTGATTATCGCCGGTATTACCAGCCCCTGGAACGAAAATGACATTAACCGCTGGGTCATAAACGTACGTCAAAAAGTTTCGAATGATCAGCAAGAATGGGTTGATGAGTTTGGCGAAAATATGATTGCAATGACCCATGGATTGGGAGACGGCCTGGTGACCGTTGAATCTACCCGGCTGGAAGGGGTTCCCCACCGAACCGTCGACGGCACCCACATGTCGATGATTCGAAATGTCACCAAAGGTAGCCACCGCATCCCTCCAGCGGTGCCGATCATTGTCGATCGATTGAAAAGAGGAGAAGAATAGGAAGGGGATACCATGACTCGCTTCAAACGACGAATGTTTATCGGCACGGCCCTGGTCGTGCTTGTTCTCGTCGGGCTGGTGCTCTTTTTCTACCGACCCACACGTCTGGCCTTGGAACGCGCCGAGGCTTTTCGATTCCGGCGAATGCTGGTGACGAGGCTGGGCGACCAAGATGCTTACCGGTTCTTCTACGTCACCAATCGTCGTTTGGGAGCCGATGACGGGCCGCTCGAGGAGCGCTTTGGCAATGAACGGGAGAGGGTGCTCAAGTTTGGTTTTTTTGATACCGAGCTTGAACCCACACTGGGCCTCGGCATGATCATCAACCCGACCGATTGGTTCCAAAATGAGGAAATCCAGCTTAGACAAGTGCAGTTACTGGAGCAGAGCGAATTTATTGCGCAACTGCGACAACAGGTTCAAGACTCCCCGCTCCGATCAATTCTCATCAATGTGAACGGATTCAGAGAGCGCTTTCCCTCGGCCCTGCGCAAGACCGCATTTCTGAGTCACGTCTTGGACATCAATTCGCCGGTGCTGGTTTTCGACTGGCCGGGCGACCAGGGTTCGACACCGCGCGGGTACCGGCGCGCGCAAAGGATTGCCGGAGAGTCAGGGGCTGAACTTGCCCAGACTTTGGGGCTGATCATTCGGCAAGTTCAGCCTGAAAGATTGTGGCTGGTTGCGAACAGCATGGGTGGTGAGGTGGTCGTCCATGCCTTCAGCATTCTTTACCAGGAGGCGGATCTGGCCGATGCGGAGGTTGAGATCGAAGATGTGGTGCTGACAGCGCCGGACGTCGATCGCGAAGAGTTCAACAACCAGTTCAAACGGGAGATTGCCGCCCTGGCCCGTAACCTTACGGTGTATGTTTCCTCCAACGACCGGGCATTGCTGATAAGCCGCGTGCTCAATCGAGGAAGACGGTTGGGAGAGGCCACATTGAACCCACGAAACCCAGACCAGTTCGAAGAGGCCGCCAGGGTTTTAGAGTTAGTCGAGCCGAACAGCGAGCTCGTCACCCTGGTGGATGTCACCCCGGTGAATCGCACCCGCAATTTCCACAACTTCAGCCTGGAAACGCCGGAGTTTTTCGACGATTTGTTCCTGCGGCTTACCAATACCAACACGCCTTCAAATCGTCTCATCTACCAGGTCCGGACACCCGACGGCGCAGTTTACTGGGTCTTGACCCGCGGTCGGTAGTGAAAAAGGGAGAAGGCTCGCATGACACGCATTGTCTATATGGTTAAACGGCTAAGCTGGTTTCTCACCTGGGGTGTGCTCGGGTTGATTGCCGGTACGATCACGCTTTCCTCCCAGGGATGTAGCGGCCCGCCCCTGGAAACCTGGCACACCGAGAAGCTGACGGCAGAATTCACCGCAGAGATGGCGGATGAGATCCGAACCTTTGATGACTACAGGCAGCTGGAAGATAGGTTATTTGTCCAACTGGAAGAGGAAGTCTACGCCCGCACCGAAACCGGGCCAGAGTATGCGCTCGTTCGCTACAGTGGTGGCAGTGCTGCGGATCCGCAACGGAGTGAGCCCAACTGGAACCGCAGCTTCGAATTCCCCGCCAGCACGCCGGTTGGCGGCGTGCTGTTGCTGCATGGCATGTCGGATTCGCCTTACAGTCTCCGGGCCCTGGGTGAGACACTCAACCGGCACGATTACTGGGTAATCGGCCTACGCTTGCCCGGCCACGGCACAGCGCCCTCGGGGCTTACGAGCATCAGCTGGCAGGACATGGCCGTGGCGGTGCGGCTGGGCATGGAGCATCTTGCCTCCAAGGTGGGACAGAAGCCGATCCACATCGTCGGCTATTCCACCGGGGCCCCCTTGGCTATAGATTTCGCCCTCAAGGCGCTGGAAGGAAGTGGTTCGGTGGTTCCGGCCAGCCTGGTGCTGATCTCTCCTGCCATCGGCATCCACGCCACAGCGGCGCTGGCCAAATGGAAGCGCCGGCTGTCCCTTTTGCCCGGTCTGGGAAGCCTCGCCTGGTTGTCGGTTCTGCCCGAATTCGATCCGTACAAGTACAACTCCTTCGCTACCAATGCCGCCGAACAGGTTCACAGTCTGACTCAATCCGTGGCCCGCCGCATCGCAGCCCGGTCCCAGTCCGGTCCGGGCGAAATATTACCGCCGACGCTGGTGTTCAAATCGACCGTCGATGCAACTGTATCGATAAATGCCGTGGTTGACCGATTGCTGAAGCACCTCAAGCCTCAGCGCCATGAACTCGTGCTGTTCGACATTAACCGCTTCGCAGCCAAGTCCACTTTGTTGATCTCCGACCCGGGTCCACTGACTGCCCGGTTAATGGCTGACAAAAGTCTGCCGTTTGTTGTTACCCTGGTCACCAACGAGAACCCGGATAGCAACGCGGTCCTGGCCCGACGCAAACCGCCCTTCTCAGCCGAACCATCAAAGACTGAGCCGTTGAACCTCGTCTGGCCGCGAGGCGTGATCTCCTTGTCCCACGTGGCGCTGCCTTTCCCGCCGGATGATCCCCTTTACGGTCAGGGCCCCCCCGGGAAAGAGGACATCATTTTTCTCGGTCAGATGGCCGTTCAGGGCGAGCGGGGCTTGCTGAAGATCCCCAGCGATTTTTTGATACGCTTAAGGTACAATCCGTTTTACGCTTTCCTCGAGACCCGGGTGCTCGAGTGGTTGGATGGTGCTAGCAGCCAGACCGGGCTTGCAACAGTTGCACCGGTCTCAACCGATGGAAGTAGCGATGGTGAAAGCTAACGAAAAGAAGGTGAAGAGACCGAGATCGATAACCCGGCCGGGGCTGCTCGGTCTGCTGTTGCTGTCTGTAGTCGTCACCGGTTGCGCCGGCAGTGGTCGCCACACGATCAACCTGATGCCCGCGCCCGCTGTCTTCGAAGACGGGGCCGTCAACCCGCTGCCCAAGGGTCCACCGCCGGTATCCTACGATGACTTCGGCATGCTCTATGCCACGGATCGGAAACCTTCCGATGATCCTGACCAGAGGCCGTTCTATCTCAATGAGGCCGGATATATAGTGAGACTGGGCCGCGCCAGGGTCAAAGCGGGCCCCGCAGGAACCGATTGGGAGGCAGTGCGTCGCATCTCCCTGGACAAAAATCGCACAGGGAATTATCCGCTTGAGATTCTGTCCGTACACGAGACCGGTGCCCTGCCCAGTACCTATTCGTTCCTGACGCGATCGGTCCCGGGAATCACGGTGCCCGATGAACGCGGCAGAAAATTTGCCAAACTTGTCAATCAGCGCTTGACTGCTTCCGGTGTCAAGGATGTCTATGTCTACCTCCCCGGCTTCAAGGTCGTGTTCGACGTTCCCGTGCTGGTCGCCTCCGAGCTGTGGCATTTCCTCGGCTACCGGGGTGCCTTCGTTGCCTATGCCTGGCCGTCGACACCCAGCATCTTCGCCTACTTATCTGACCTGGAGGCCGCCGTCATCATGGCGCGAAAATTCCGTCTGTTTCTCACCTACCTGGCGGAAGAGACCCAGGTGGAAAAGATCCACATTGTTGGCTTCAGTGCCGGATCTCGGCTGGTCGTCCGCGCCCTCAGCCAGCTGGCGCTGCTCAATGCCGACGCAACAGAGGAGGAGATCCGGCAGCATGTGCGGATCGGCAACGTCATTTTCGTCGGCGGCGACATCAGCCACGAGGAATTCGGCGCGGCCCTGGCGGATGGCATGCTGAGGATTCCTGAACGGATCACCGTCTATGCTTCGTCGGCCGACAGGGCCCTGGTGTGGGTAAGCCGTATTTTTCGCCGCGGGCGACTCGGCCAGATGTGGGCCGAAGAGCTGCCGCCACGGACGGCGGACTTTCTGCGGGCAAACCCGTCGCTGGAATTCATCGACGTAACCGAGGCCGCCGGCTCGACCACGGGCAACGGCCATGCCTATTTTCGTCAAAGCCCCTGGGTCAGCTCTGATCTGCTCACGCTTCTGGCCTACGATATCGGCGCTGCCGAACGGGGGCTGGAAAAGGAGGAAAATCTGCTTGTCTGGACCTTCCCGCCCGACTTTATCGAGCGCTTGAGAAAGGCAGTACTGGAGATAAATCCTCAGCTGGCAGGAGCGACAGAAGAAGGTAAAGATAGTCCGGCGGCGGCTGACTGAAGCCCACTCGAACAGGGCAAAAAGGGGACATCCATAAAATTATAAATTTCTCTGCAAGTGTTGATAAGTATCTGAAAGTCCGAAATCTGAAGATCTGCAGAACTGATATTAAGTATCCCAATGCTTTGGAGGGAAGAGATGGCTGAGCAAAGCAATTCTGCAAGTAAACTGAGCAAAATCGTGCCTGCTGAATCAAAAGACGAGTTCATTATTATTGAGCGAGTCTTCTCAGACGATGACAGCAACCTTTCAATAGGACTGGCCAACATCCACGCTATCGTGCCTAATATAGAGGCAAACAAGGACAAGATGGCCCGGGCCTTAGAAATATTCAAGGCTAAGAAAGTCAATGTGGCAATCTTTCCTGAGTTTTGCCTCTCGGGCTATTTCTGGGAAGATGAAAAGGAGTGCTGGCGGTACATGGATAAGGCTGTAATTGAGAATCACACGGACTGGATCGATGGCACCCTGATAGCTATGCTTGACGACACTCTGAAGGGTGTAGTGTTCAACAACATCAGGAGAGGCCCTGAGAGGAAATACTTCAATTCAACGTATATACTGAGTGAACTGCACGACTATCTTGATGAAGGTCGCATGTACGACAAACTTTTTCTTCCCCCCATTGAGAAGATCTACACGGAAGCCGGTCAAGATGATCTACTCGAATTAGACACCAAATACGGACGCTTCGGTTTCACGACGTGCTATGACTACCTGTTCTCCCAACTACTGCTGGAGTATGCCAAGATTGACAAAGTTGACGCCATAGTACAAATTGCCTCATGGCGAGCTCGTGCGCGCCGGGACTATCCAAGGATGAATGTGGGTACAGACACCTATTACGGCGACCTTTGGGATATGGTGATGCCGGCCAAATCTGCGATAAATCAAGTATGGACCATAGCCTGCAATGCAGTGGGAAGCCATGGGATAACGGGCGCCCACTTCTGGGGAGGTTCTGGAATTTGGACTCCGTCAGGGATGGCACTCTTGCAGGCTTCTCGATTCAACGAAGAGCTTCTCATTGTTCATAACGTCGATATTCTGGGACAAAGAGAAAGTGAGAAGGATGACTTCAACTATAGACTGGATTTCACTGAAATTTACAGACCGATACATGGGAAACGCACCTTCAGCAGGATCCCTGATTGAAACTCTAATCTAAATTGAGCGATTTGAAACCTGGCAGGGAAAAAGAGGAAGTCGATAAAATCATAAATTTATCTGCAACGCTTCAGATTTATAATACTCTCCAACCTGATGGGAAAGAAAATTAGTTTTTCACTGAGCTGAGGAGTTTAAGACATGCTGAAAAGAGCACTAATTACGATTGCATTGAGCTTGATAGTATGGGGATGTGGAAGTTCTACACAGCATGGGACGCAATCCCAAACCGACAGAGGTGAGGCACCGGAGATAATCGACTACTACGCTGCCGAGGTAATTCGCCCTGGCGACACTTGGAGAGTTTACTTGAAAGCCAAAGACAATGAGGGAGACATGAGGAATATCATCGCGAGGTTATCACAGACAGGCCATGGTATCACTGGGACTTCTTCCATCCGCATCGAGGAGAAACATAGTGAGGAGGTGGCCGGATACCTATCCTTGAGAACTCCTGTGGATAGAAGACTTACGCGAGATCGGTTCAATCTCAGGATTCTTGTGAGTGATAGCCAAGGAAACAGAAGTGAGAGAGTTGAGTTACCCTTACGATTTGGCAACGTCCCACCAGCAGAAATACCGGAAAAATGGGAAAAAATCGCAGACCGTAGCCTGGGATTTATAACGATTACGATCAAGTCTTCTACTCAAAAGAAAAGAAGAAGCGGTGGCAGACGGTGGTAGATTGGGCGTGATAGGCACTGGTTC
>CBDUZQ010000125.1:0-7335 GCA_965371755.1 uncultured bacterium | reverse complement strand
ATGCGGCTTTGTCCGTTCAAACTTCTCCTTTGCCATAGCCTTCGACTACCTCCGTAATCTAAAAGCCCAGAACCAGGATTGAACTGGTGACCTCATCCTTACCAAGGATGTGCTCTACCGACTGAGCTATCTGGGCTTTACAGTCCTTTTTTTCGATGCCTGAGGACACAAAAGAGCCACTACGCCCTCAGCGCAACCCGGAATTTATCGTAATATGCCGCCTCATGTCAAGCCATATTTTCACTAAATGGCAAAAAAATGCATCAAGCCCACTGGCGGACTGATTGCCCCCATACGACACATTAATGATAGTATCGTCTCTCCCTAACGCCATTTTAGCCATTTTGTTCACCCATAAATGGGTTTCTGGCCGACATTCGTCGGCCGCTGTCTGGCGCAGGACCGACCAAAACCTGTCATTCCGGGCTTTGACCCGGAATCAAGTCTTCTCTCTTAGGTTCGCCTGTCACCCCGAGCGCAGTCGAGGGGCCGTGTGACCCGGAATCCAGTCGGCGGGTTCGAAGAAGGTTGGAGATGGCCCCCCCCCCCGACCCTTGGCAAACAAACTTGACCACGGGCGGCGTATTGGTTACCTATAACTGACTGGCAGGTCGAGGCCGGATCAGACCTGCCCGGGGAGACGACCCCAGAGTACGATGCCGGACAATTAATGGCGCCTTATGTTTAGAGACGGAGGAATAAGATGACCAGGGGTGAACTGTTCAAACGGTTCCTGAATGAAAAGGGTTGGATCAATAACGACGTTATTCGCGGCAAAGATGACGAGACGGTCAGGATAACTATCAAGTCCTGCGCCGAGGCGGGCAAAACCGGGGGCACCACCTTCGACGAAGTCCTGATCATGGGAGATTACGAACTGTTGTGCGGCGAACTGGCGACCGGCTCGGTGGTTTTTCATTGGGACGATATCGCCCACGTGACGATCGAGCACGCCTCCAAGAAAAAAGGCTGGTTCTAACACACGGTCAACCCGCCCGTACAGGCAAACCTGTTTTCCGCGCTACGCGCTTCCGGCCGAGTGGCCGGGTGATCCATGAGCCTCGGAACGCCTCAGGGTCATCAGCAATCATACGGAGGGTGGCCGCCGTTGAACATGTAATCGATCAGGAAAACCAGGTCGGCAATATCTACTTGCCAACGACCGACGCCGTTCACGTTCGCATTCAGATAACAGATCGGGGGCGGGCCGTCACGAAACATGTAATCAATCAGATACAGCAGGTCGGAAATGTCGGGCACAGGATTCCCGTCATAGTTGACATCTCCAATAATCTGACAACAGCAGAAATCACCCACACCGTCGCCGTCAGTGTCGGCCTGTTCGGGGTTGGGCATCTCCGGGCAGTTGTCACAGGCGTCTCCGACCCCATCATCGTCCACATCTGCTTGATCGGGGTTGTAGATGTAGGGACAGTTGTCGGTCGGGCATTCGTTCTCTGGGTGTCCGGGGTCGCCAAATCGGTCACCGTCTGAATCGACGCACATCAGCCAGTATAGTAGCGAAACATCGCTGGAAACCCAGTTGGCCGTGGCCAGATCAAGATGGCCGTCTGAGTCGAGATCGGCGGCGACGATGCCGTTGGGTCCGTTACCGACGTTATAAGTGTTAAAGGGCTCGAAGAAACCGGAACCATCGTTCATATAGACTGTCACGGAGCTGTCCATGCTACCGGCAGCAGCCAGATCGATGTCACCGTCAGAATCAAGATCGCCGACAGCCACAGCGTAAGGTGTATCGCCGGCAGGGTAGCTGGCCGCATCGCCGAAGGTCGAGTCACCCTGATTGAGTCGCACCGTCATGTCGTTGGGTCCGGAGTTGGCTGTAACCAGATCGACCCAGCCATCGCCGTTGAAGTCGGCGGCGTCGACCGTTCCTGAGAAACCGGCCATTTCAAAGCTGAAGAATGCTCCGAAGGTTCCATCGCCATTGCCGAACAGTATGGCGGCATCCCCCGAGCCGGCGTTACCGGTGGCGAGGTCGAGAGCGCCGTCGTTGTTGAAGTCGGCGGCGACAATTGAGTATGGTCCTGACGCCGGTCCCACCGAGAACCGACCCCAAGAGTAGAAGTCCCCAGTGCCGTAGTTCTGGAAGATCGACACGTCGTGGGAGCCCGAATTGGCCACGGCAAGATCGATCGCACCGTCACCGTTGAAATCACCTGCCGTCACAGCAGTTGGTCGATCACCTACCAGGTAGCTCGCGGAGAGGGAGAGAACTCCGAAGGCTACGTTGGTAAAGATCACCATCGAATCCCGGTCCTTTATAACAACGGCCAAATCGTTGAAACCGTTACCGCCAAAATCAGCAGCCGTGACATCATAGGGTTGGCCACCCACCGCATAATCGATCCGGGTGGAGAAGGCGCCGCCCCCCAGGTTCAGCCAAACTGAGATTGAATTACCATACTGGTTGGTCGTGACCAGATCGAGTTGACTGTCGCCGTTTAGGTCGGCGGCGTAAATCGCTTTGGTGAAAGTGCCGGCCGAAAGCGGGTCGTAGACCACAAAATCACCTGCTGATTCCTCGGTAGCAATCGTGAATGTCCACAAGAAGGGTTCACCGAGCGGTACTGCATCGCCCGACACAACGTCCGTGGTGAGAACAGCCACGACACGTTCACCTGAGATGAAGACAGTAGCGGGATCGAACGTCGCGACCCTCGATGCGCTGTCATAGGCGATCGCGCCCTCATACCAACCTGTCAGGTCGCCATAGACCAGGAAGCTCGATGGCGTAATGCTCGACGGATCCATGTCAACATCGAACTCGACCGAGATCATCGAGCCGTTGACCACGTGTAGCTCGTTCTGGCCGGGATTCGTCGCGACAACATGCGGAACCTGTGCGTGGGCGCTGCCGAGCGCGACCAGACAGATTATCAGAAGATATAATGAGCTCTTCACAAACAATTCCCTCACATCCAGACATCTGCTCATTTCTATCACTGAATGAGCGAACAGTGACGGCATAGTCAACAATAACAATAGTCGCAATGGGCAGGCTTGGTTGGCTGTCTGCCGCCCACCTCGTACCGGTCACAGAGAGGCGCGTCATCTGCCAACATCTAACATACTTTGACAAAGTCGCGCGTAACATTGGGGCCACAATTCCGTATTGAGCAGCATGCGATCGATAGGAGAGTCAACCTCGCCAGCCTGGAAGGAAGTGCCGTTATGAAGCGATCTGTCATTTCGCAAGTAATCATCACGCTGCTAATCGCGATATCATCCCACAGCCCACACGCTCAGACCGCCGAGGATGTCATGGAGGATCGCGCGCTCGGTTTTGTCAAAGCTGTTCAGGCAGGTGATGCCGAGGCGTTGGTTGCGTACATGACCGATAACTGGGTGGATGCAAAGCCGGGTGACGACCGCGAATCGCGTTGGAAGAGAATTGCCGGCATGCTGACCAAACGACACGCTCGCGCCGAGATCGCAGGAGTGAGTACCGATGAACCGCACTTTCTGACGGTGATGACGACCGAGGAAGACGGTCCGATGCTCAGTTTCATCTTCGAATTCGAGCCGGTTCCCCCGTACCGAATCGTGTCAATGGGATTAGAGGCCGGCGGCGGCGGTCCCAAGCTTGATCTTCCGGATTTCCAACTGCCGCCCGACGCCGATACTGACCAGATCGTCGAAGCGCTGGCCCGGTGGTTCGATATCCTAAAACAACAGGACAAATTCTCAGGCAGTGCGCTGATTGCGTGGAAGGGCAAACCTGTCTACAAAGGCGCCTGGGGGATGGCCAGCAAGAGATGGCAGGTTTTGAATAATGTCGACACCCGGTTTGACCTGGGTTCGATCAATAAGTCGTTTACCAAGATCGCAATTGGACAGTTGCTGCTGGCGGGCAAACTCTCTCTTGATGATCCTATCGCCAGGCACATTCCTGATTACCCAAACGAACAGGTGGCCGGCAAGGTCACCATCCGACATCTGATTGAGCACTCCTCCGGCCTGGGTGATATCTTTACTGAACAGTTTTTCAAATCCTCTAAGTCACTATACCGAGCACCTCGAGATTTCTTCGACCTTTTCGCGGACGCACCGTTGCAGTTCGAACCGGGAGAACAGCAGAGCTACTCCAACGCCGGGTTTATGGTTCTGGGGGTCATTGTCGAGTCTGTTTCGGGACAATCTTACTACGACTACGTGCAGCAGCATATCTTTGATGCGGCCGGCATGACCGGGTCTGGATTCTTCTCCAGGGACGACCCGGTGGCCAATGTGGCGGAAGGGTACACTCGGCATGGTTCGGAGGAGGAAAACGCCGGTTGGCGGAACAATGCATTCATGTTGCCGGTACGCGGCAATCCGGCCGGCAGTGCTCAAGCCACCGTTGCCGACCTGCTGGCTTTTGACAATGCCTTGCGGGAGTATCGGCTGCTTCCGCCGAATTACGTTGCCTGGTACTTCGGTGACGATGACGCTCTGACAAGGGCAGAACCGACCAACCCACCCGAGCGTGCCACTTTCAGGTCCGGTATTGCGGGTGGGGCGCCCGGTGTGAGTGCATCGTTGCATAGTGATGAAGATCTGGCGGTGATTATCTTGTCCAACTATGACGCACCTATAACCGAAGCGGTCGCGCGGGCTTTATATCGTCCACTAAAGCAGGCGCTGGGGGAAATCAGATAGAATCGGGATACACTGGTGTGATTCTGACCTGAAAAAAAGCGGGAGACGAGGTTCGAACTCGCGACCAACAGCTTGGAAGGCTGTGACTCTACCAGCTGAGTTACTCCCGCCGGCTGTCTATTATAGTATGCCTGACACCCGATTTGGCAAGCGGTTTTTTCTCGTGTCGTGTCGAGGGACAGACTAAGGAAGGGTGTCGCACAGGTTTGCTCCGCCGTATCCCGATCTCAAAACGCACTCACCGAATAATCTCCTTGAAAAAAGTTATTGAATGTATAAGATTAGGAAGTTGGTATAGAAAGTTGCTTGAGGCATGATGAGAATATACGACAACATACTTGAACTCGTTGGTCGCACACCCCTGGTGCGGCTGCGTACCGGTATTCCGGAGAACGGGCCGGAGGCGTATGCCAAACTTGATTTTTTCAACCCGACCGGTTCCGTCAAAGACCGAATGGCCCTGCATATCATTCGCAAAGCGATGGACGAGGGTCGACTCAAACCGGGCGACACCGTAGTCGACAATACTTCCGGCAATACCGGCTCGTCGATGGCGATGGTCTGTCAGGTGTTGGGCTTGAAGGCGGTGGTGACGACACCTGTTAAGACGAGCAAAGAGAAAACCGACTTGATCAGATCGTTCGGCGCGGAGGTGATCGTCACGCCGGAAACAACGCACGACGACCCCGAGGGCTTTTACATGGTTGCACGCCGACTGGCAAAGGAAAACGGCTGGTTCGATCTCAACCAATACAACAACCCGGATAACATCGAAGCCCATTACCTGACAACTGGTCCGGAGATATGGGATGACACCGATGGGCGGATCACCCATTTCGTGTGCGGCATCGGCACCGGAGGGACGTTTTCCGGAGCAGCCCGTTTCCTTAAGGAGAAAAACCCAAACATCAGGGCGGTGGCGGTTGACCCGGAAGGATCCATTTTTGCCGAATTGATCCGACACAAACGGGTAGGCCGGAGCCAGCCATATAAGGTGGAAGGGATCGGTACCGATGTACCGACTGACGCTATGCTTCTCGAACTGGTCGATGAGGTCATCACGGTATCCGATCGTGACTCGTTCTTGCGAGCGCGTGAAATCACCAGACGCGAGGGCATCTCGGGTGGTGGTTCTTCGGGCAGTGTAGCCTGGGCCATGGAGCAGGTAGCGCGGGAAGCTGCACCGGAGGCTCTTATCGTGGGCATTTTTGCCGATGGTGGTATAAAGTACTTGAGTAAGTGTTTCAATGACGAGTGGATGGCCCAACACGGGTTCCTGCCGAATTCGGAGGTCAGCTCTTGAAGATAATAGCTACTGTAACGTTTCTGCTGCTCATTCTCACATCCAGCGCGGTCGGCGAGCCCTCCGAGGAACCAGCCGGGCCCAACCGACTTGTGTATTCAGAACAAGTGTTTGACTTCGGACATGTGGGCATCGATTTCAAACTGTTTCACACTTACTACATTGTAAATAATGGCTCTGAACCGGTGCCGATCAAGAGTGCCGCGACCTCCTGCGACTGTTCACACATCAGAACCACCGACTCACAAATCGACCCCGGTGATACGGCATTTTTCCAGCTTGAGTTTTCAACTCGCAACTATTATGGGCCGACAACGAAATCGGCAACGGTGCAACTGGATGACCCGGAATACCCCGAAGTTAAGTTCTACTATCTTTCAACCATCGGGCAATGGTACGGCAACCTGAAACCCAAGCCGTTTTCGCTGTTCTTCCTGGCGGGCGCCGACACAAAAACAATCACCCTGGAGAATCGAGTCTTTGATCAGATCAGTTGGGAACTTGTGGACCGCGGCCATACGACTTTCGATATCGACATGGTTAAGCCGAAGGCGGCACGAGGTGAGACCTTAACTATCAAGGTCACACCGGCGGAGGGTTTAGCGTCCGGCACGTATTCATCCAGCTTCACATTGCACGTCACGACGGCGGAGGATCAGAAGCCTGTGATACTGACGATTCCCGTAAAGATCGTGAAGTATTGACGTGCGTTCCACCGTCCATTGGTCGACAATACAAATAGCTTGACACCGGCTACAGACCGGCCATAATTTGATAGTAATGAGGGTGTCTCTCTGCTGTCCCCGGGTAGTTTTCTAGCCCCCTCTACCCAACCAGATGAGCACCCTCTTTTTTTCTTGGCATTGAAAAAAGCCGCCCGGTCGGACGGCTTGTGATAATCGATCCAAACTCTCGGCTGGCTATTTAGCCTTCTCGATACAGTCAACCGGACAGACTTCGACGCATTGCGGACCGTCATCCTGGTCTTCACATTCGTTGCAGGTTTCCGGATCAATGACGAATATATCATTCTCGGTAATCGATTCGGTGGGACATTCCGGCGTACAAAGACCGCAGGCAGTGCATTCATCGGTTATGAACATGGCCATTTCAGTTTCCTCCAACGCAAAGTTAGTCGTTCAATTTCGCGGGGGAATATAGTCGAATCAAAAGGTAATTCAAGAGAATTTTTAAAAAAAAAACGTGTGGTGCGATTATTCTCTTTGCCCCTGATATATGCAGCAAAAAAGCCATCCCCGAACGAGTCGGGGATGGCATCAGAATATCAGTTATGCAGATATCCGCTTATTGTAAGCCTACGGACAGTCGGAGCAGTCGCAACGACATGGCGCCGGACCCTGATTGAACAT
>CBDUZQ010000124.1:0-7359 GCA_965371755.1 uncultured bacterium | reverse complement strand
CCAGGTAAAGTGAGACACCGAAGGCGTTCAGAAGTACCGGCGGCAGGGGGGCGATAAGCAAGCTGGGATTGCCACCCGTCAGTCGCATCCGGGCGACCATCATCGTAACCACCGGGGTGGCGAGCAGCACAATACCGCCGCAAAGGAAAACGTGGGTGTCGGTCGTTGTTCTCAGTAAGAAGGTAGCCATGAGCGCACCGACGACGGCCAGGATGCGGGACAGCCGTTCGAATAAGCGCTGTCGGGGGCACTCAAAGAGGGCTCGTTCGGCGAGAACGGCCAGGGCCAAGGCCGCCAGTGATACTGCCAACCCAAGCCACCGGGTCGGGTTCATAACGAATCCACACAGCAAGTAAACGGCGCCGGACCACATGAGGACAATGGGTACCGCCGACAGAATCATGGACCAGCGTCGACCCGACAGGTGATAAGCGCCGCGCGTAAGGAAAGCCGCGGCCAACGTGATCAGGGGTCCAAAGACGATGTCCAGCCAGCCCATCCCCCCGATGATATTGGCCAGTAAGCATCCGATGTACAGACCGGGAATGGCGGCACGGGTCAGAAACGGCAGCACTGTCAACGCCTCGGCGATGCGGACCTGGTAGACGCCGAACGAAATCGGCATGAAGACCAGACTCAACACCGTGTACAGGGAGGCGATCAGTCCGGCCGAGGCCAGTTCTCTGACGGTGAAACGTTTCATGGAGAGAATTAAGCCCTACTGCCGTTTTGGGGTCAACGTTTTTTTTGAGGTACTAATCCCCGTACGGGTTATGGGATTGAAGTCGATTACGGGCCATAGGTGCTTTTCAAGTAGGCTCCGATCACCGCGAGATCCTCACGCAGGTCAGGCGGTTCAAGTACTTCAGCTTCGGCGCCGAAGCCGAGAATCCAACGCTGGATCTCCTCGAGTCCTCGACAGACGACCGTGTACAGCACGGTGCCGTCGTCGGTCATTTCGACCAGTTCGTCGACGTGGTGGCTGCTGGACGAAACCACGCGCGCCGCAGCCCCGGTGAAGCGAACGACTACTTTGACCGGCTCGCCGCTATAGACCCGCCAACTGCCCTGGAAGTAGCTCTCGGCCTCGATGCCGTCTCTCTTGATAAAGCGTTCGTCAGTGAGTTTGACGTCAACAACCCGATCAAGGCGAAAGGTCCGGAATTCATCACGCAGCCGGCAGAGGGCGACGAAGTAGAATGCACTCCCTTTGAAAATGATGAAGTAAGGCTCCACGACCCGCTGAGTGGGACCGGACTTGATCGAATCATAGGTCAGTTCCAGGCAGCGGCAATTGGTGGCGGCGTTTTCGATGACGCCGTAAAACTGTTCGGCGCGCTCCTGCTCCTGGGTCATGGCGATGTCGATATGGGTTGTGGGCGGTGTGAATCGACTTTGTTTGCGGACGGCATCAGTAAGACATGCCTCAACTTTGGCTTTGATCCGCTTCACCAGCAGGGAATACTTATCGGTCGTTCTGAGTGGCGAGGATTCCAGGGCCGTTTTCAGGTACAGGTACTCATCGTAATCGAAGTTCAGCGGCGGCAGGAAGCTGTCAGAAGCGAGTTTGTAGCCGTTATCGTAGTAGATGGGAATGTTGGCCTCGGAAAGAGCAACGATGTCCCGATAGATCGAACGTTCGGTGACACCGCACTCTTCGGCCAGTCGTTCGGCGTTCAGATTTCGACGCGCTCGCAGCAGATTCAAGATGTACAGCAGACGGTCGTATTTCGCCATCCCCATATCTCTTCCTCCAGTTACTAACACAATATACGACTTCGGCTTTCATTAATCAATATGGGGATTTCCCCATTCCTGTAGAGGTGGCCAACCCGTCTGATTCGGTCTACGGTGAGACGAATTGTCCCGTTAGTCCTTACGCAAACATGCAGTTAGCACCGCCCGGCAGGTGGGCACCGCACTTGCATTATTGGGCGTGGAACGAAGCTGGAACTCTAAATTATCGGGGGAAATATGACCCGTAAGAGAAATACAAGGCGAACCGAACTGGAAATGCCGTGGACGGATCGTTTCATGTTCAAATTCGGTTCCAGGGTGCTTCTGGGGATTACGATTATCGCCGTGTTTTTGACGATTGCTCAGTGCACGATCGAGAAGCCGGAATCTCCGGAATGGACGACGCGGATGACCGTGCCGATCGTCAACCGCACCTATGACATGGAGGAACTGGTCAACAAGATCGACCAGGAAGGAGTTGGGATTGACCAACAGGGGAACATCACCTTCACTATCAGTGAGGCTCTGGACACGGTGCGATTGGACGCTGATGTCCTTGCTACCGACGATCTGACATATGCGGTTACCGAAGTCCTCGGCGTGGTGTCGATAGATCCGCCGATAATTGATCCCGTATCTGTGTCCCTGAGCGCCATCACCGGGTTGGCCACCGGATTGCCGGGTGATTCGGCGAATGTGAACAGTATGGGTTTTGACGTCTACAACACGCTGAACCAGATTGAAGAGATCTCCCAGGCGACGATTGCTTCCGGTGACGTCATCGCGATTGTCGACAATAACCTTGGTGTCGTCCTCGATACCGTAATTCTTGAAATCTACGATGTTACTAACGCCGTGACCGTGGTGACCGATACGTTTCCGGCCGCGATTGCAGCCGGCCAGGTCGATTCGCTGGTAATTTCACTTGCGGGTAAAACGTTGTCGAACGCGCTGCGGGTCAATGTTCACTGTTTCACTCCCGGAGGCACCATCACCTCATTCTCAACAAGGTATCTCAGCACCGAATTGGTTATCCCGAGCGGCCTGACCGTATCATCGGCAGTGGCGCAGATTCCGGCCATAGACCTGGCTTTTTCCGAACAGGTCCAATTGAGCGAGGCTGAGAGGATCGACACGGCGACGCTCTCCACAGGACAACTCACGCTGACGATTTCCAACGCAACCAATCTTAGCGCCAACCTCAACGTGTCTATCCCGGACCTGGTGACAGAGGGTTCGTCCCTAACGATCGACACCACAGTGCCGCCTCAGGGGCAGGTGCAGATTGTACGCGATCTTGCCGGCAGTCAATTGGTGCCGGGTGGCAGCAGTCTTCCGCAGTTGGTGGATATCAACGTCACGGTCGACATTCCAGGTTCCGGCGGCCAGCAGGTGGCTGTCGATCAGGCCGATAGTCTCTGCGTTCAGGCGGAGTTGACATCGCTGACCTTCGGCAGCGTTACCGGAGTGTTCTCCTCAACCGAGGCGACTTTCGATGCGGAGTCATTCAATATCGATATCCCCACCGGATTCGATTCGTTGGAACTGGTGTCGGCGGTGCTGACTTTAGACATAGAAAACGGCACCGGTCTGCCCGGTTATCTTGATATCCAGTTGGTTGGAAACAACGGCAAGAGCCTGGCTCTCACCGGTGACATCGAGGCCGGCTCGAGTTCTCAGCCGGTGACCACGACCATCACGAACAGCAACATCGCCGACTTTATCTCTCCCCTGCCGTCAAATGTCGAGGCCGGCGGAACGGTCACCTTTGGTGATGGTGTGACGCAGGCGACCGTCACCGTCGATGATTTCGTGTTCACGCGCGTCGGCATCGTGGCCCCGATGGAGATGATCATCCATGAGTCGTTGATCGAGACCGATATCCAACGTGAGGAAATCGACCAGGAAGATATCGACGCCGTCACCGAGCACGTGATTGAGGCCGGTTTTATCTACAACATAGTGAACCACCTGCCGCTCGGCGCCAGTGTCGAGATATTCCTCGGACCTGACTCAGCCACTTTGTACACCAACCCAGGACTCACCATCGGTCCCATGTCCATAGACGCTGCTCCCGTATCGGGCGCCGGACTGGTGATCGACACGGCTTCCACCGGCTATCAGGAAATCATGTTGTCCGGTGCAGACATCCAGATTCTCAGGAACGACACTCTGTACATTGGTCAGGAATTGATCCTGCAGGGTACGGACGGCCAGTCCGTTCGGCTGATACAGAGCGACTACATAACAGTAACAGGCCGCTTTGAAGTGGAATACCGCTTCGACGGCGAGTTTTAAGGAGGCGGCCATGAGAACGCATCTTGATCTGAATACAGATTCGCGCCGTGGCGCTCTTCACCGGACAGCCCGCATAGCCTGCGTAGTATTGTTGGCACTTCTGTTGACCGGCAATGCGTTGGCTGCCGGTCAGTCGTCGGCGCGCAGTATGGCCATGGGCGGCGCTTACCTGTCGCTGGCTTCGGGCATCGATGCCGCCCGGTACAATCCTGCCAACCTCGGTTTGTCGAAGTACCGTCAAACCGGTCTGGAAGTCATCGGATTCGGCGTCAACATCAGCAACAACTCCATCTCACTCGGCGACTACAACCGCTACACCGGCGCGATCCTGACCGACGCCGACAAACGCGAACTGCTCGACAAGATACCTTCGGACGGATTGAACCTGGTAGCCGACGTTGAGGCCTCAGCCTTCTCTTTGTCCAAAGGATCATTCGTGTTGAGTGTCACCGGCGTCGGCGTGGCGGATGTCAATCTCAGCAAAGATATCGTGGAGTTGCTTTTCAACGGCAACACTTTCGGCCAGGAGATCGAGCTGACCGGGTCATACTCGGACGCTGTTGCCTACCTGCAGACCGGGCTGTCCTACGGTCGACAAGTAGCCAACATCGGTCAGCGTCGACTGGCCGCAGGCGCCACCGTCAAGTACCTCCGTGGCCTCGCTGTTGAGGAGATCACTGAATTGGAAGGTAGCCTGAATACGCTGGAAACCGGATTCTCCGGCAATGGTCGGATGGTGGCTCGTACTGCCACCGGTGGATCCGGTTTTGCGCTGGACCTCGGCGGCACTTTGGAGTTCAGCCGCGACTACACGGTCGGTCTGTGTATCAAGAATTTCCTCAGCAACATCTCCTGGAGCAACGACACCGAAGAGCACGGTTACCTGTTTTCATTCGACACCATGACTATCGACAACATGGAAGATGACTATGTTGTTTCGGAAGATTACACAGAAGATATCGCAGGATTTTCCACTAAGCTCCCGGCCACGATGACCATCGGCGTGGCCAATGTTACCGGTGAGTTACTCTGGGCCGTTGATTGGCAGCAGGGCTTCCGTACTGGCGCCGGATCAACCACCAAGCCGCGCCTGGCGGCCGGTCTGGAATGGAACAAATTCAGCCTCTTACCGCTCAGGACAGGGTTCGCCACCGGCGGCAACAAGGGGACCACGTTCTCTTTCGGTACCGGACTTCGTCTGGCAGGTTTCCGACTCGACGTCGCAGCACAGACCGGTTCATCGCTCTCGCCCTACTCCACTCGAGGCCTGAACTTCGCTCTGTCCACAGGACTTGTTTTCTAATGAACTGAGACCTCTCCCACCTGAGAGTTCCGCCGGGTCCTGATCTCGCCTCAAAGCGGGATTAAGACCCGGCGTTTTGTTTGGGTGTCTCCACAACCGAAATGCACACCTGTGGAACCTTCCCCAAAACCCATCATCTGCTTGTAGGGGGCAGACCTCCTCGTCTGCCCCTGTATCCACGTGGCGCACGAGGGCGTACAACCACGCAAACAACATGCTCTTCCGCCTCTTATTCCGAGTTTCTCGACAGCATGTCAATCCTCCGAGCCATGATGGGATGGACTCCCCAGTATAGTCGATTTCCCTCTGTTTCACACCAGGGTGCTATAGGTGAAACGGTTGCAGGCAGCCATTGGAGATCTTCTAATGCACGGTCTTCCAATGAGATACAGCAAATCACCCACGGCGGCACCATCCTTGCCAAAGAAACCAGTGGAACATATGCGCTGATTCGCAACCGGAGGAATAGTGATGCAAACCACGATCCAAAAGATACTCTCAGGCCAACAGGTATTGATGCCGTTGGTCCTGCTTCTGATAATGGCCGGTGCTGTATCAGGGGCGCCACCCCATCCTGATCTGATCCTGCGGGCCGCTGCCGGCGAGGCCAGGCTTCCCTACTACCTGACTCACTACGAGGAATTGAAAGCCAAAGGTGTTAACAGTCCCGCTATCAGGCACCGGCCGGTGGCCAAGAGCGGCCACGTTGGTCATGCTATGGCGTCGGGGGTTGTCGGGCAATTCCGTGCCCTGGCCATATTGGTTGACTTTGAGGACAACCAGGCGGGCGTCGATGGCGAATTCTTTGACAGTCTCGTATTCGGATCCGTCGGGCGGACGGTCAGCGAGTATTATCGTGAAGTCTCGTATGATAAAGTGCAGTTGATCTCAGTTGACCTGCCCTCGGAAATCGGCTGGCAACGGGCGCCGATGACCTATGAATATTACGTCGATGATCGCAACGGTACCGGCACCTATCCGCAAAACTCGCAGAAGCTGGTTGAGGATCTTATAGATATGGTTGATCCGCTGGTGGATTTCAGCGACTACGACAACGATGGCGATGGTGAAGTCGACGGGCTGATGATTATCCATGCCGGGCGCGGCGCCGAGTACGGCGGCGGCAGCGATGTCATCTGGTCGCACAAATGGAGTATCAGTCCCCGCTATCGTGACGGCGTGTATCTCTCATCGTACACCATTCAGCCGGAGTTCCTGAGTTCACCGGGCGATCAGACGATCGGAGTCATCGCGCATGAACTCGGACATGTCTTCGGGCTCCCGGATTTGTACGACACCGATTACTCGTCCAACGGTGTTGGCAAGTGGGGTTTGATGTCTTTTGGGAGTTGGCTGGGTCCGCAGAATCGCGGCGGATCGCCGGCCCATCTGTGCGCCTGGAGCAAGATGGAACTCGGTTGGCTGACACCTGTCGAGGTCACTGAAGATGCCCTTTCGCAGGCGATTGAGAACGTAGAGCAGAACAACACGGCGTTCAAATTGTGGACTTCCGGCAATCCCGGCAATGAGTACTTTCTGGTCGTGAACAGACAACGGATCGGGTTTGATTCATACGTGCCGAATGCAGGTTTGTTGATCTGGCACATCGATGAAAGCAAGAACAGTAATTCCGCTGAGTGGTACCCCGGTTTGGCGACTTCGTCTCACTACCTGGTGGCCCTGGAGCAAGCCGACGGCCTGTACGAATTGGAACGCAAGAACGATCATGGCGACGCCGGCGATCCATTCCCCGGGACATTCAGTAAGACCTCGTTTAACAGCTCAACAATCCCGAGCACGGATGCATACTATGGAATCGAGTCGCCGATCAGTGTAGAGAACATTCGTGTCACCGAAGGTGTCGCGTACGCTGATCTTATTGCAGGGTACTCGAACGACGATTCCCCTGATGACGACGATAATGAGTCACTGCCGGTACGACCAACGCTGGCCCAGAACTACCCCAACCCGTTCAATCCAACTACGACCATAAGTTTCTCAACCACTGTCGCAGCACACGC
>CBDUZQ010000123.1:0-7360 GCA_965371755.1 uncultured bacterium | reverse complement strand
GAGTTACGACATTCTGCGCAAGGTTGAAAAACAGCCTTGGAACCATTTGGGGACCATCTAGGATTATCAGCTGGTTCATCGCCTCTCTTTAATACGACGAACTGAGGTGAGCATAAGGCAGAGTCATAGCCATCGTTTTGTGCCCCAGAATCTCCTTGACAGTCACTAGCACAGCTCTATTTATGACCATATGGGGCATATTCAAGTAGCTGCATGGCTGCCTGCCATAGTTCTAGTAGTTTTATATTGACATCACCATCGATATTGTCAGTGACTATAGTAATAATGATTCTCATTCGTCGATTGTCCGCCTAAATAGAATTAGTTGTGTTGGCAGTTAATGATAAGGAGGATTGGATGAAGAAGTATTCTGGCCTGTTTCTGGCCTGTTTCCTGCTAATTTGTTTCGGTATCGCATGCGAGCGGGACCAGGACGTCGAATTTTCTGAGGCACTTCCCGAAATCCCAGCCAGTTACGGTTCTCTAGAAGCCGTGACAACTGTGCCGGAGTATCCCGGTTGGTTCCAAATGTGGTTCGAGGATGACGAGGGTACTATCAGGATCGTGCGTGTCCATCTATTTGATAACGTGTTGCTCACCGAGATCAAGACTATTGAGCGAACCCAACCGGTGGTAGAGGAGGTTGTGGAAGATGAAGAATAGGCACTACAGCATTGTTAATCGCGCGCTGTTTCTGATAGCGGCTGCCATGTTCGTCGTCGCCATGTGGGAATGGGTGTTACAGTGGTTCGGGTATACGCTCACGTGGCTGCCCTACAGTCCGGGTCGTCTGTTTGAGCTCGCGGCTATTATGGCGGTCTTTGTTATAATGCTATTGCTGCGGCAGATCCGCGACGCCCTGAGAAGCAAATAGCTGGTATCCCGGTGGACAATCGGCCCGGAAGCCATAGAACTGACTTACAGGTTAGCGAGGGTAACTGTAGAACTAACATAAGATTGTTGAAGGATGGGCCCGGCAGTAGTGAAAATGAGCGGCAAGCAGAACCATGGCCCAAGGTCTGTCGCGCGAGAGATATTGCCCGGCTGCGAGAGTGAGATCCTGAGACTAGCGGCAACCTTCCATTCATCCCGTATTCTGGTGCAACATCACTCTCAGATTAGTCGGAGTGACGGCCAACAGATTACAGACTTCCTCGTACTCAATCTCCTGGATGTCGCGCAAGGTGTAGACTCGCGCCAGACGCTCATCCAACCCCTCCAGACAGCGCTGAAGATGGTTCCAAAACCGTTGCTGTTCGACGGGATCGCTCTGGTCAACTGACCAGGCCGAAGGTCTACGCCGGGGTTGCCATGAGCCGGCATCCTGACCAGTAGAAATCTAATCTCTGTC
The DNA here is from genome assembly GCA_965371755.1 of uncultured bacterium. GTDB lineage: Bacteria > Zixibacteria > MSB-5A5 > GN15 > FEB-12 > JAJRTA01. Next base: position 6,009 of record CBDUZQ010000123.1, on the reverse strand, counting down.
GTCGGAGTCAGGGAATCGCTCAGGCTGAGTCAGTGGCGTTTCTCGGCCTGCTTTTCTATAATGGTCCACCACCTTCTTCTTCAGAATGCCGATCAACCATGTCCGCCTGGAGTGACCGGGTTAACATATATGGCGAGGTAAATATTTTAGTGGCCCGGCCGGCACTTTTGAGTGTAAAGTGTGTTGATGAGTCCAAAGCGTAGAATCGTCTCGAAGAAAAATCCGGCAGTCGAGTATAAATTGATGTTGAGGAGGATAGATGTCTGCTAAGAAAAAAGGCGGCAAGCCTTCGTTGGGGGAGATTGGACTCTCCAAAGAGACCTTGTTGGGACTATACACCAATCTCCTGAAGACGAGGCTGCTGGACGAACGTTTTCGGAAACTTTTCCGGCAGGGTCGGTTTGCCGGAACATACTTCTCGGCTGTAGGCCAGGAGGCCACGACCGTGGGGCCGACCTATGGCCTGCGGGACGAGGACATTATTGCTCCATCGCACAGAGAAATAGGAGCCAATGTCACCAAAGGTGTCCCACTGGAAAAGATCGCCACCCAGGTCTACGCCCGAGCCAACTCACCGGACAAAGGCAAGAGTCACCCGGTACATTTTGGTTGGAAACCGAAGGGAGTTATCACGCCTTCGTCCACCCTGGCCGGACAGACAGTGGTGGGAACCGGCTGCGCGATGGGCTTCAAGATCCAGAAGAAGGACGATGTGGTTCTGGCGTTTTTCGGCGAAGGTTCCACATCACGTGGAGGATGGCATGAGGCTCTCAACTTTGCCGGCATTCACAAGCTGCCCATCGTCTATATATGCCAGAATAACCTCTGGGCGGAATCGGTCCCGGCGACATTACAGGCAGGGATTGAGAACTTCTCCGATCGCGCCAAGGCATACGGATTCCCCGGTATCACGATCGATGGTAATGATGTCGTCGTAACCCACAAGACTGCGGCGGAAGCTATTACCCGCGCTCGGGCCGGTGACGGACCGACCCTGATTGAGTGCAAAACCTACCGTTGGTATGGCCATTCGGAAATCGATCCGGCCGAGTACCGGGCCAAGGAGGAACTGGAAAACTGGAAACAGAAAGATCCGGTTGCCCGAGCCGAGAAGCTACTGATGGATCTTGGTCTACTCACGACAACCAAACGTGAAGCGCTGGTCGAGGAAGTCAATCTGGAAATCGACGAGGCTATCGAAATCGCCGAACAAGCGAAGTACGCTGAACCGGAAGAGGCCTACGAGGATGTCTATTCCTCACGGTTTCCGGTTCTGAGAGACGATTTGTAACGCGGCGGGCGAAACTCGTCGAAAACTACCATATTGGTGATGATATGAAAAAGACGACATATATCGAGGCGATCACTGAGGCGATGCGCGAGGAAATGGAGCGCGACGAAAGTGTCTTCCTTATTGGCGAAGATATCGGCATATATGGCGGTGTGTTCAAGGCCACTAAGGGACTGCTTGATCAGTTTGGCGCCGACCGTGTTATCGATGCGCCCATATCCGAGGTGTATATCGCCGGTGGATCGGTGGGAGCGGCGATGGTGGGCATGCGACCAGTCGCAGAAATTCAGTTTGCCGACTTCATGACGCCATCAATGGATCAGATTATCCAGCAGATGGCCAAGATGCGTTATCGTACGGGAGGACAGTGGACCTGTCCCATGACCATTAGAGTCTGCTGCGGCGCCGACATCGGAGGCGGCCTGTATCATTCGCAGACCAATGAACAATGGTTTTTCTCGCAGCCGGGACTGGTTGTAGTGATGCCATCGACACCGTACGATGCTAAAGGCCTTCTCAAATCAGCCATAAGAGGCGACGACCCGGTCATCTTCTTTGAACACAAACGGCTGTACCGATGGATAAAGGAAGATCTGCCCGAGGAGGATTTCACGGTGCCAATCGGGATAGCTGCCCGTCGCAAGGAAGGCAACGATGTTACAATGGTTACCTATGGCCTGATGGCTCACCGTTGCCTGGAAGCGGTGACAGAGCTTGAAAAAGACGGCATTTCCGTCGAACTGATAGATATGCGGACTATCCTGCCCTGGGACCGAGATATGATTCTCGAATCGGTCAAGAAGACATCCCGAGTCGTCCTTGTGCAGGAGAGTTCCAAAACCGGCGGAGTTATGGCCGAGGTGGGTGCAACAATCGCCGACGAGGCATTCGACTACCTGGACGCACCTGTCACGCGCGTGTGCGGTCTGGATGTGCCGGCCGTCCCGTTTGCGCCTCCAATGGAACACTTCTTCCTGCCGAATGCTGAGAAGATCACACTGGCCACCCGGAAGGTACTACAGTATTGAAGGAGCGTCTATGGAATACAAAGTAATCGTACCACCCCTTGGCGAGTCGGTTGTTGAAGGTACGATCGTCAAGTGGTTGAAGAACGAAGGCGATCAGATCAAAGCTGACGATCCTCTGGTGGAGATCATGACCGATAAGATCAACATCGAGATCCCGTCACCGTACGATGGCGTTATGAAGAAGCATCTTGTCCAGGTCGATACCGTGGTGGCAATTGGCAGTGAGATCGCCCTTATGGAGGTGGAGGGTGAAATCACTACCGTTAAGACCTTCGATGCCAGGCCGGAATCGGGCGAAGAAGTAATCCCGCAGGAGCAGGATGTTTCCGCACCACCTGAGGAGTTCGTTGGGACGGCCGAGCACCACTGTCGCATGGGCATCCATAGCGACGAGGAGGCCATTGAAGCCGGTATCAAGGCCGTCAGGTCATCCCCGGTGGTGAGACGTTTGGCACGCGAGCACTTTATTGACTTGCGAAAAGTGCAGGGAACCGGCAGGCACTCTCGAGTCTCCAAAGCCGACGTTATCAAGTACATCGACATGCGCCATCAGGTTGACCAGATCCAACCGGATTTTGTCTTTCCCAACGCAGAACCAGAGGAAATCATCCCCATCTCCGGTGTGCGCAAGGTCATCTCGGAACATATGGTGAACTCCGCATTCACGATTCCACATGTCACGACCTTTGACGAGTGCGACATGTCAGCCTTGGTTAGCTGGCGTCGACGTTACGTTGACCAGATAGAAGAAAAGCACGGTGTGCGAATCACTTTCATGCCGTTTCTTGCCAAGGCTATCGTTTTTGCGGCCCGGGACTTCCCCTGGATCAACGCTACTCTTGAAAACGACAATCTCCATGTCAAAGGATATTTCAACATCGGCATGGCGGTCGCCCGCGATAATTCGCTAATAGTTCCCGTTGTCAAGCATTGTGAACAGAAGTCACTACTGCAAGTTGCAAAGGCTATGCGTGAGCTGGCTGATAAAGCCAAAGCTGATTCGCTGACGATGGACGAAATCACCGGCGGGACTTTCACCATCACCAATGCCGGTGGCATGGGGGCGCTGGCCTCCACCCCGATTATCGCCAAACCACAGGTGGCCATTCTCGGGGTACACAAGATTGTCGAGAAACCGGTTGTGCGCAACGGCGAGATTGTTGTACGGCCAATTCTCAATTTTGGCCTTTCGTTTGACCATCGAGTGATCGACGGTAGCTACGCGGTTCAGTTCCTGCGTCGGATGATTGAGTATTTAGAGGATCCCGACGGTTGGCTTCTGGAAGTCATATAAATCGAGGATGTTGAGTATGCCTGAGAAATATAAGCTGGTGGTTATTGGCGCCGGCCCCGGCGGTTATGTAGCTGCCATCAGGGCGGCACAACTGGGAATGAAGACGGCGATAGTGGAGCGTGAGTACTTCGGAGGCGTCTGTCTCAACTGGGGATGTATTCCTTCGAAAACTCTGCTGTATGCCACCGAACTGAAGCGCAGAATTGGAGAATCGGCGCGGATAGGTATCACCGCCGACAAGGTCGAGATCGATTTGGACAAGCTGCGCAAGCATAAGGATGCGACCGTAAAACGTCTGACCGGTGGCGTCAAACTGCTACTGGAGAAGGCCGGAGTTGCTATCCTCAATGGCGCTGCCTCGTTTGTCTCCCCTGACGAGATCGAAGTAGTGGACAAAAACGCCAAGACCAGAGTAAAGGCTGAAAACTTCATCGTTGCTACCGGTACCACACCGATGGAATTGCCCATGCTCAAACGTGACGGCAAGAGCATCGTGGGCGCCCGGGAGGCAATCGATATTCCCTCGGTCCCGAAGGAGTTGTTGGTGGTTGGCGCCGGACCGATCGGCGTCGAGATGGCCACCGTATACAATACACTCGGCGCCAAGGTCACCATTGTCGAAGTGCTCGATGCGGTTCTACCCACCCTGGATGCCGACATTTCTGCGGCGGCTGAGAAGGCCCTGAAGAAACAGAGATTGGAGATTCTTCTGTCTTCAAAAGTGATCTCATCCAGTGTTAAAGGTAGTAAAGTTACGGTTAAAATAGAGAGCAACGGCAAGAGCCGGAGCTCCACTTATGACATGGTGTTGGTTGCCGCCGGAATGCTGCCCAATACCGGGAATATGAACCTGGACAAGGCCGGCGTGAAGATTGATGCCCATGGGTTTGTGGTGGTCGATAACCGGATGCGAACAAGCACGTCGAATGTCTTTGCCATTGGCGATGTGGCCGGCGGTGTTATGCTGGCGCACAAGGCCTCGCACGAGGGCATTGTCGCGGTGGAAGCTATCGCCGGCGCGGCGACCTCGGCTGACTGGAAAGCGGTGCCGTACGCGGTTTTCTGCGATCCTGAAATCGCCGGCATCGGTTTGACCGAAAATGAGGCTCAGGCGTCCGGCCGTAAGATAAGAGTCGGGAAGTTCCCCTACCGGGGCGTCGGGAAGGCTGTCGCTACGCTGGCAACTGATGGATTCACAAAAGTGATTGTCGATGCTGACACCGACGAACTGCTGGGCATCCACATCGTTGGTCCGCATGCCGGTGACATCATTTACGCCGGTACCATCCTGATGGAGATGGACGGTACCGCCGAGGATCTCGGTCACATGATGGCAGTGCACCCGACACTATCGGAAGCCCTTATGGAGGCCGGGCTGCACGCAAATAAGCGCGCAATCCATATCCCCAACTGACGAAGGTACCGATAGCAGATAATCTACACTAAGTTAATTGGTCCGTGATCAGCAGGTTTGGATCATCGACTTTTTCTGTCTTGTAACCGAAATACTCCGAGAATTGCCGAACCAAAGTACTCCTGAATCGATCGATACCGGGATCGTACCCGAGCAGATCGGCGACCGACCCAACCGGGTACTTCGTGATGCCGCATGGGTTGATCAGATCGAAATAGCTGAGATCGGTGGTGATATTGACCGCGACACCGTGATAGGTGATCCATTTCGAGACTGCCACCCCGATGGCGCCCACCTTCGAGTCGCCAACCCAAACCCCTGTCAGACCATCCCTGGCGCTGGCCGTCAGGCCAAATTCGGCCAGCGTACGAATTGTCACTTGTTCCAGATCACGCAGGTACTTGTGGCTGTCGCGGCCACGCTCTCTCAAGTCTATAATCGGATACAAAACCACCTGTCCTGGCCCGTGGAAGGTGATATCTCCACCCCGCTCGATTTCAAACAGCGCCGCTCCACGGCGCTCAAGTTCTTCCGGACTGGCCAGGAGGTTCCCTTGGTCGGTGCCGCGCCCCATGGTCAAGACAGGTTCATGCTCGCACGTGATCAGACAGTCGGGAATCAGCCCGGCAGCCCGGCGGCTAACGAGTTGCTTTTGGAGAGCCCACACTTGCTCAAACGGAGTACGGCTGAGGGGGATTTCAAACAGTCGGCGGGAAGAAGCGCCATTATTCATGGTACATCATCGATCCAGCGTAAATCCTGAGTCATATAAACAAGATAATGAAACCAATTGAACAGTCAAATGGTTCCCGATCGCACGGCTGCACCGGATCCGTGCAGTCCTATAGCAGGCGGGTTCAACAACTCCCCACTGAACTTCGCCCCAGTGATACTCAAAGAGTTGCCGCCCAAGAGTCTGCCCCGTCTCATATTATATTGTGGTTCACTCGTCTGTGGAATTGTCTTGATCAGTTTCTGAGTC
>CBDUZQ010000122.1:0-7369 GCA_965371755.1 uncultured bacterium | reverse complement strand
CGCAGGGGCGAACGCTAGTGGCGAGATCGAAGGGCCGGTTCGTGTGGGCCTAAAGCTACTGCAGCTGCCGGATAACGCTGGCCACGGTGAGCTATCGCTCGTACTCAAACCCACGAGATCGTTCAGCAGGTTTAACTGCGATTCCTTAGTGGTGGAGGTTGAAACGAAGTTCGGATTAGTCTTCCTGGGGGCTCCGAAATGGACGGTCTGGATGGACAGCAGTGCCGAGTACTCCACCGTGCTTAATATCGACATACCTGACAACGACACCTGTGGCATGTTTGTACACGCCTTCTGCGGTCAAGTCAGGCAGAGCCAAGCGATCTACTTCGTGACCACCGGTGACACCGTCGAGACCTACGGCGGTCATCCACGAGGCAGGACTCCCCCCCCTGACTCGACCTGGTCGCAAATGGAGCGGGCGAAGTTCACACCCGAGCAGCTCCAAAAGGAGTTTGATTTCATCCTGGACCTGCGGCACTCTCACAAGAATGAACGATCATTTGCAGAGAAGCTGTTGGAGACGCTTCAGCCGACAGATACGGCAAATGTCTATCGTGTCCGCACAACAATTGACAATTGGATCACTCTTTGGGGTGACTGGCGCCTGAAGATCATCCCCGTGGACTATGAGACCCTGAATGCCGAGTTTCCACCTCAACCAGAGGAAGATGCTCCCGGAGACACCACTCCGAGTGACAGTTCAAAGCCACAAGGTTCCGTGGACAATGATCCGAATCTGAGAGGAACTGGTGCCATCACCCTGGAACGTGTGACCGGGTTGTCCGGTGCTAACACGCTGCCGATCAACCAGCCCATCACCTACTACCTTCGTCTTAACAACAACACCGGTTACGACGCGGAAGGTATTACCAACGGTTTCAAGGTGTATTCTCCTGACGGCGCCACCTGGGACAGTACGGTGGGGATTGGAAACACTCCGCCTACCATTTAGCTTCCCGTATCACACCCACATAGACAACACGTTTTTCAACGGCCCATAACATTTGTCGTGCCCATGACTCTCGCGGACGACTGACGTAACCCCCTGGGGTTTCAGGTGAACCTGATTCTTGCGCTTCGTGTACGCTGGGACACGATTTTACGGGTTACATACCCGATTTCTGACTGTACTACTACGGGGGTCGGTGCTCGTCTGCAGTGAAGATCGGGCACTCTTATTAGAGACGTGGCTGAAAGAAAGCCAGCGCCGCCGGCTGGGTAGGGCCGACGACGCTGAAGTGGAGGAACCAAGAATCAGATGGACCGACCGGCTTTCGGCCGGACCACGTTGCTTTCAAATTGAGCTGTCGCGCGGGCGACAGGTCACTTAGTTGTTCTCATCCAGTCTCCTGATGTAGGCCGGGATGGTCAGGTCATCTTCGGAGAACATCGGAACCCGAACGCGACCGCCGTTGCCATTGCCTCCCATTCGGTTGGGCGTATCGCTCAGATTCGGCACTGGATCCGGCTCGGCCAGGCTGGCGGCCAGAGTCGTCGATGCTTCGATCGGCTGAGCAGCCGGAGGGTTCTTTCGCGGCAGAACTACGGTATTGTCCGGGAAGAGCGATATCGGTTGACCGGGACTGGAGAGACGTGACGCCGATCTCGTCTCTTCTTTGACGGGCCGATATTCTCCCTGTTCCCCGATGCCGGTCGCGATTACGGTGACCCGCATCTGATCTTCCATTTTGGAATCGAGCACGGCTCCGAAGATGATATTGGCATCGCTGCCGGCTTCTTCGTAAATCAGCGAGGTTGCCGTGTTTACGTCGAACAGGGTCATATCGTCACCACCGGTGACGTTGATGAGTACGCCTTTGGCGCCGCCGATCGAGACATCTTCAAGTAGGGGTGATGAGATCGCCTGGCGCGCCGCATCGGTTGCCTTTTCATCCCCCGTGCCGAAACCGGTTCCCATGATAGCATTGCCCATCTCAGACATCACCGTGCGCACATCGGCAAAGTCGCAGTTGATCAAACCCGGGATAGTAATCAGATCGGATATCCCTTTAGTCGCCTGGTGCAGGATTTCGTCGGCGACGGCAAAAGCCTCGGTGAGCTTGGTCCGTTTGTCGACGATCTGGAGCAGCCGCTCATTGGGAATGGTGATGAGGGTGTCGACTTTGGCTTTGAGTTCAGCCAGTCCCTGGTCGGCGCGCTGGATTCGTTTGTTGCCTTCGAAGCGAAACGGTCTGGTCACGATAGCCACCGTCAGAGCGCCGGCCGCTTTCGCAATCTCAGCCAATACCGGGGTGCCGCCGGTGCCGGTACCGCCACCCATTCCAGCGGTGATGAAAACCATGTTGGGACTGCCGATAGCCTCGGCTACCTGTTTACGATTTTCTTCCATGGCCCGCTTCCCCACCGCCGGTTCGGCGCCGGCCCCCAGACCTCCGGTGACCTCCTGACCGATCTGGATTTTAGTGTTGGCCAGGTTTTGATCCAGGACCTGAGAGTCAGTGTTTATGGTAATGAACTCAACTCCCTTCAGACCGGACTGGATCATGCGGTTGACGGCGTTACCGCCGCCGCCGCCTACGCCGACCACCTTGATGTTGGCGTAGCCGATGAAATCATCGGCGAAATTGAATTTGTGCTTGGTCTCTGCCACGACTTGTTCCTCCATGAACGAGCTATTCAAAAGCGTTTTGTAATCCAGGTTTCAAATCTCTTAATCCAACCGCGCGCTGAAGAGCGGCTCTCGGTTATTATTTCTTCACGAAAGCTGTGCGCCAACAGGCCGTGGACGGTGTCATAGCGTCCGGTGGCCAGTTCTTCCGGCGTATGTTCGATCAAATCGACGGCGCCGACGCGGACTCTTGCGTCGAAAATCTGCTCGGCCAGTTCCACCGTGCCGTCAAGCATAGCGCCACCGCCGGTTAATACCAGGCCGCCGGTCAGCATGTCGGTAACGGCAGCCTTCTTGACTTCTCGAAAAGTCAGCGAGAGGATTTCCTCCATGCGCGGTTCGATGATCGAAGCCAGCACATTGCGGGATATCTCCTTGGGTGTCCGTCCGGAAGCGGAGGGAATGCTGAGCATTTCCTCGGGATCGACCATCGCCGCCACCGCCGAGCCGTATGACAACTTTAGCGTCTCGGCTTGATCGACTGAGCATCTCAATCCGATGGCGATGTCGTTGGTAACGTTTCGTCCGCCGAGGGGAATCACCGATGTGTGCCTGACAGCACCCTCGTGGAAGACCGAAAGATTGGTATGGTCACCACCAATATCGAGCATGACTATCCCCTGCTCGGTTTCCTCATCGGTCAGCAAGGCGCCGGCCTGGGCCAGCGACTCGAGGACCATGCGATCGACGCCGAGATGACACCGTTCCAGAGCCCGATATATGTTCCGGGCGGTTGTTATCGAAGCGGTAACGATATGCGCCTCAACTTCCAGCCTGACTCCGGTCATGCCGACCGGATCCTTGATGCCGGACTGGTCATCGACCGAAAAAGTTTGCGGGATGACATGAATGATTTCGCGGTCGACCGGTATGGCCACAGTTCGGGCCGCCTCAATAGCGCGCTTGACATCGGCCCGCGTGATTTCATTGTCGGAACGACCAACGGCAATCACGCCATGACTGTTGATGGAGCGGATGTGCTCGCCGGCGATGCCGACCGTGATACGATCGATCTCAGTACCGGAGGTCATCTGGGCGTCTTTGACGGCGGTGGTAATAGAACGCACTGTTTTCTCCATGTCGACCACGACACCTCGCCGCAAACCGTCGGCGGCCGATTCTCCGTGTCCGACGACATAGATCCGTCCCTCATCGTCGGCCTCGCCAACCAGGGCCACAATCTTGGTGGTGCCGATATCAAGCGCCGCTCTTAGGTTCTCGCCCGCCATCTCAGCCTTTCCCCCGTACACAAACGACCATCTCATCAAAGCGAAGATCCATCACCCGCGCCTCGTTCAAATCAACTCCGTAGCGGGTGATGAACTGTACGAATCGATCCAGGTCTTCAGGCAATGTCTCCGCCCGCAGTTTCAGCCGGTAAGGCATGCCGCCAACGGTTACGGACAATCCGAACCGATCGGTGAAGTCGATTTCCTCGATAAGTCTGTAAAGATCGCGGTGGTCATCACGGGTGCGGCGCAACTGCTGAACAACAACTTCGACTCTGGCGTCAGCACAGCGCTCAAACATTTTGCCTGCGGTCAGACCGGTCAGCACCGGACGTTCCCAATTCTCCACCGGGGTGACAAGGGGCACCACCCGACCTTGATCCTCAACGCCGAACAGCCGCCCGGTCCGATTGTCCAGCAGGAAGCACTCCGGCGCGAAGCGATTGGTGCTGATCTCCAGACGGTGGGGCAACGACCAGGACAGATCGACTTTGTAAACATTGCTGTCGGCCAGCAGCCGCCTTGCCAGACTGTCCAGCGACTGACCGGGGCCCTGCTTTGAATCCAGCATCGCGAACCGCTCGGGCCAGTCTTTGACCGGGATATCATCCAGCGTTACCTCACGCAGACGGCAGGCCGCGGTGTAATTCACAACCACCGTGAGGGCCACGCCGATAAGTGAGGCGGCAACGAGGCCGAGTTTCATCCTGGTTGACATCCGCTTCATAGTTTTTCCAGTGCTTCCATCAATTCGTCGCGGACAAGCGTGATCGATCCGGCGCCCATAATGATGACCAGATCACCGCTCCGGGCGATCCCGGTAACCGCCGCTGCCACCTTCGCACGCGATCCGATACAAGTGAACTTGCCACCGCTGAGCGTTTCGGCCTGACGTGCGATCAACTCGGAAGTGACACCGGGGATCGGCTTCTCGCGGGCCGGATAGATATCTGTCAGCAGGCATTCGTCGGCAATCGCCAGAGCCTCGGCAAATTGTCTGGCATACTGTTGCGTGCGACTGTACAAATGCGGTTGGTAAACCACGATCACCCGTCGACCATAGGTCTCTTTAGCCGTGGTGAGGGTGGCGGTGATTTCGGTGGGATGGTGTGCGTAGTCATCCACCAGGAGGATATCGTTGACCTCGCCGACGATCTCAAAGCGACGGGCTACGCCGCCGAAAGATGCCAAGCCTTCAGTGATGGCCGCCATCGGCACCTCAACCTCTCGACAGGCGGCGACGGCGGCTATGGCGTTGGCGACATTGTGACGCCCGGGAACTCTGATACTGACTTTCCCCAACATCTCCGTCCCATGGTAAACGCTGAACACCGACCGTCCCGGCAGCAGTTCGATATCCACCGCTCGATAGTCGGCGCTGGCATCGAAGCCGAAGGATACCACTGGCCGGGTGATCCGCGAACGCACGGCGGCCAGGTTGGCGTCATCAGCCGAGATGATTGCCGAACCATAAAACGGTACACGGTTCACGTAGGTCACAAACGACGTCAGCAGGTCATCCATCCCGTCGTAGCAATCCATGTGGTCGGCCTCGATATTGGTGACCACGGCTATGGTGGGATACATGACCAGGAACGAACGGTCGTACTCATCCGCCTCGGCCACCAGGTAATCACCGCCGCCCAAAGCTGCGCCGCTGCCAAGCCCGGCGACGATGCCGCCCACGATTATGGTTGGGTCGTATCCGGCCAGTTGCAGGACGCGACCTATCATGGATGTGGTTGTGGTCTTGCCGTGGGTGCCGGAGACACCAATGGATTGCTTGAGCCGCATCAATTCACCAAGCATCTCGGCTCGCTTGATGACCGGGATACCTCGGTTTCGCGCGGCTGCCACCTCAGGGTTATCGTCACCTACAGCTGAGGAAATTACGACCAGGTCGGCATCCTGCAGATTATCAGCCGAATGCTCTTCGTAGATCGCCACCCCCAACGACCCCAGGTACTCGGTGACGCTGCTCGGCGTGAGATCGGAGCCTCTGATTTTGAAACCGAGGTTGTGCAACAGCTCGGCGATACCGGACATGCCGGCGCCGCCGATACCTACGAAATACAGTTTCTTGAACTTACCGAACATAGTTCCTCGACACCGGAAGGCTTTGGTTTCTTTGGTGACCGTGGAGGTCGTCACACCCGGTCACCTCCACGAGTTTCTTCAATCAGCTCGATGATGTCCTCGGCGATGACATCCACGGCCGGCTTCTTTTCACTGGTCGCCGCGACTACCGACGCTTTCATGGCGGCATATCGATCCGACTCGAACATTTCGACGGCAGTGCCGATCAGATCGGTTCGGTCCAGATCGTTTTGATCGATCACCGCGGCCAACCCCCTCTGGGCGAACTCCAGAGCGTTCTTGCGCTGGTGATCTTCGGCCGCGTGTGGATACGGCACCAGTATCGAAGGGATGCCAGTGGCCGTCAGTTCGGCCAGGGTCAACGCCCCGGCCCGCGCCACGGCAACGTCGGCAGCCGCGTAGACCAGATTCATTTTATCAGCAAACGGGAAAAGGGAGCAACACGAAGCCTTATCGCCCGCGTTAACGGTCACATCCTTGTAATCCCTCTTCCCCGTTTGCCACAGAAGTTGATACTTGTCGGTCAGAGATTTATTCTTGAGACTTTGTAACACTGCCTGGTTTATCGCCCGCGCTCCCTGACTGCCGCCCAGCACCAGGATCGTGCGCTTGTTGGGATCGAGTCCGAATAATTTCAACGCCTCGCCTCGGTTACCACCAAGAACTGAAGAGCGCACCGGGTTGCCGGTGACAAGAAGTTCAGCCGGGGTATCCAGATAGTCGGCGGCGCGTTCAAAACCGAGATAGATCTTTCGCGCATGGCGCGCCGACTGTCGAGTGGCGATACCGGGGTAGGAGTTCTGTTCCTGCAGGACGGTTGGGATCTTCCGCGTGCGGGCCATTCGCAGCACCGGCCACGAGACGTAACCGCCGGTACCCACTACGATATCGGGGACAAACCGACCCAGCAGCAGCGAGGCTTTGAACAACGCGCCCGCCACCACGAACGGCAACAGCAGATTCCTCGGAGTGAACGAACGAACCAGCCCGCGCATGTTAATCAGGTGCAATGGATACCCCAGAGTGTCACGAATGCGATATTCCAGACCACGTTTGGTACCGACGAACCTGATATCGACTTCGCCGCGTCCCTCCAGCAGTTGAGAAAGGCGATCGGCGATTGCAACCGCCGGATAGAGGTGCCCGCCGGTCCCGCCCCCGGCAAAGAGTATCTTGTAGCGGGTCATCGCGGCACCGTCCTTCGCGAGAGGTTCAGGAGCACGCCGACCGCCGCGCTTGACATGAGAAGCGACGACCCCCCATAAGAGATGAACGGCAACGGCAGCCCGGTCACCGGCAGCAACGATGTCACCACCCCGATGTTGACGGCGATGTTGACAAAGAGCGACAGGGTCATGCCACCGGCCAGGAGATAGCCGAACTTGTCCGGCTGCGCGAACGATATCCTGAG
>CBDUZQ010000121.1:0-7376 GCA_965371755.1 uncultured bacterium | reverse complement strand
CGCATCACTGTGGTCACTTGAGTGAGAAAGCTCCCTCGCTTGCCAACTTTGTCGGTGAGGCCTATATTGAGCTTTCTCCAGGTGTGGCGGACGAGTACAAGCTTGCCGACGGCGATCCTGTCCGAGTGGAATCGGAGAGCGGCAAAGTGATCCTGCCGGTGAAGATATCGAATTGGCTCAAGGATGACACGGTGAAGATACCGCGGAATTTTTATGCTACCCGGGTGACCTCGCTCTTGAGGCGAAAGATTCGTGTGGACCGAGTGAAAATAAGCAAGGTGGACGAGTAGCGACATGTTGGAAATGGTCCTTATATTGTCGCTCAAGGTCGTGGTAATCATGGCGGCCGTTCTGACCGGTTGTGCCTATTCCACTTACATGGAGCGAAAAGTCGTCGCTCGGCTGCAACATCGCGTGGGACCTACCTACGCAGGACCCTGTGGTCTTTTGCAGCCGATTGCCGACGCCGTCAAACTCATTTTCAAAGAGGACATCGTCCCCAGTCGTGTCGAGCGGCTAACCTGGGCTCTGGCGCCTTTGGTTTCGTTTGTCCCGGCGCTGCTGACGTTCATAGTGGTGCCGTTTGGCGCCGACATCGAAGTGTTCGGTCGGCAGATCAAGATGGTCGGGTCGGATCTGAATATCGGCGTACTGTTTGTGTTTGCCGTAACCTCGCTTGGTGTGTACGGCATCGTTCTGGCCGGCTGGTCCTCGGGATCCAAGTATTCGCTGATGGGCGGCATTCGGTCCACGGCGCAGATGATTTCGTATGAGGTTGGTTACGGCCTGTCGATCATCGGGGTCGTTCTAGTGGCCAACACGCTGTCGCTGCGCGAATTGGTCGAGCAGCAGGCTTCGGTCGGAGACTGGTTCATCTGGAAGCAACCGTTGGGCTTCATACTGTATCTTACCTGCGCTTTAGCCGAGACCAACCGCCTGCCGTTTGACATGCCCGAGGCCGAGTCTGAACTTGTGGGCGGATACCACACCGAATACTCATCAATGCGGTTCGCTATGTTCTTCATGGGTGAGTACGCCAACATGCTGGCAGTGTCGGCGGTGGGAGCGACGCTCTTCTTCGGCGGTTGGCAGGGTCCCTACTTGCCACCGGTGGTATGGTTTATTCTGAAAGTATTTATGTTCATGTTTTTCTATATTTGGCTACGGGCGACTTTCCCTCGGTTCCGCTATGACCAGTTGATGGCCTTCGGGTGGAAAGTACTGTTCCCGCTGGCGTTGTTGAACACGATGGTAACGGCGGCCCTGGTGATGTTGTGAGGTCACGGCTGAAGGTATTACTGCGATGAAAGAGATATTAAAAGCGTTCGGACATGTCATCTTCAAGATGCCGTTGGGTTTCGTTGTGACCCTGAAGCATCTTTTCAAGAAGCCGGTGACGCTTGATTATCCAGCGCGCAAGAAACCAATGGCGCCGCGTTATCGGGGACGGCATTATCTCGAGCGGTACGATGACGGTACCGAGCGCTGTGTATGCTGTGGTCTTTGCGCCGCCGCCTGTCCGGCTGACGCTATTTACATGGAACCGGAGGAGACGGAAAACGGTGAACGACGAGCAAAGATGTATGAGATCAACCTGTTGCGGTGCATCTTCTGTGGCTTTTGTGAAGAGGCTTGCCCGGAGGAAGCGATTTTCCTTGGGCAGGACTATGAGTTTTCTGATTACCAGCGCGACTCGTTCATCTGGACCAGAGAGCAGATGTTAGTACCGCACCCGCGTCAGGACAATCCCTTCAAGCGGATTTACCGGCGGGTGCGAAGAGTGTATGGAGTGACGGACAAAGCGAAATGAACCTCGACACGATCATATTTGCGATTTCAGCCGTGGTGGCCGTGTTCGGCGCCGTGATGATGATCGGCCAGCGCAACCCGGTGGCTTCGGTCTTGTACCTGATCGTGTCGCTGGTGGCCCAGGCCGTGCTGTATATACAACTCGGGGCTTTGTTCCTTGGCGCCGTCCTGATAATAGTATATGCCGGGGCGATCATGGTGCTGTTCTTGTTTGTCATCATGCTGTTGAACCTGCGCGGGGGAGAGGATCTTGGCGCCGGATCGCCGCCGGTCAGCAAAGTTACGAAATTTGTGGTGGCCGGCCTGTTTGTGCTTGAGTTGGGTTTCGTAGTGTGGAGTGGGGTGTTTCCCGAAGCCGGCAGCACCGGTATACAGTCGGCGGCCAGTGAGTTCGGCTCGGTCAAAGTAGTGGCGGAACTGATTTTTATGAAATACCTCTATCCGTTTGAGTTGGCGTCAGTCCTGTTGCTGGTGGCGATTGTTGGAGCGGTGGTAATGGCCGGTCGTGCTGCGATAACAGAAACAGATGATACTGACGATGATGATTCGGTCAAGGAGCAGACCGCTGATGAGGTGCATGGTTAAATGGTAACGATCCCGGCCTTCCTGATTGTCGCGGTGGTGCTTTTCGGTATCGGCACTGTCGGTGTGCTGATTTCACGCAACATAATCATACTCTTCATGTGTGTCGAGTTGATGTTGAATGCCGCCAACCTTGCCCTTATCGCCTTCTCACGAGCCTTGAATGTGGTCGACGGCCATGTGATTGTTTTTCTTGTGCTGACGGTGGCGGCGGCCGAGGCGGCGGTAGGATTGGCCATGCTGATAACGATCTACCGGAACCGTGAAACTATGAACATCGACCGATTCAGCATTTTGAAGTGGTAGGTAAGAAGCTGTATGTCTGAGTACTTGTACCTGGTGCCGATTCTGCCGCTGGCAGGTTTCCTGATTAACGGTCTCCTGCTGGGTCGATTGCCGCGACCAGTGGTTTCGTTCGTGGCCTGCACCACGGTCGGGTTGTCGTTCATCGTGTCTTTGTTGCTGTTTTTCGAACTGAAGGGACTTCCAGCCGAGGCACGAGTGATCGAACAAGTCCTCTTCCCATGGATTTCGGCCGGATCACTGCACGCCAACATTGGATTCCTGCTGGACCCGCTTTCAGCGGTGATGATTCTCGTAGTCACCGGGGTCGGCTTCCTGATCCACATATACTCAATCGGGTATATGCACCGCGATCCGTGCTTCGGGCGGTACTTCACGTATATGAACCTGTTCATGTTCTCCATGCTGGTGCTGGTCCTGGCCGACAACTATCTGTTCATGTTCGTCGGTTGGGAAGGTGTGGGGCTGTGTTCGTACTTGCTGATCGGATTCTGGTACCAGAAACAGTCGGCCTCGGATGCCGGCAAAAAGGCTTTCATCGTCAATCGAATCGGCGACTTCGGTTTCCTGATCGGAATGTTCATCATCTTCTGGCAAGTTGGTTCGCTGGACTTCAGGACGGTGATGCAGACGGCTCCGGAAGTGTTCGTGGCCGGGGGCACACTGATCACAGCAGCCTGCCTGCTACTGTTTGTCGGCGCCATCGGTAAGTCGGCGCAGATACCGTTGTTTGTCTGGTTGCCGGACGCTATGGAAGGCCCCACGCCGGTGTCGGCCCTGATACATGCGGCCACGATGGTCACCGCCGGCGTTTACATGATTGCACGCAGCAATGTGCTGTACCTTATGGCGCCGGACGCCCTGATGGTGGTAGCGATCGTCGGCGGCGCGACAGCGTTGTTTGCAGCAACCATCGGTCTGGCCCAGAACGATATCAAGCGGGTGCTGGCGTACTCTACGGTTAGCCAACTCGGATACATGTTCCTGGCGTGCGGCGTGGCTTCTTTCGGGGCCGGGATATTTCACCTTATGACTCACTCTTTCTTCAAGGCGCTGCTCTTCCTGGGCGCCGGTTCCGTTATTCACGCTATGTCGGACGAGCAGGACATGCGCAAAATGGGCGGCCTCAAAAAGTATGTCCCGATTACGTATGCGACCATGCTGATCGCTACCCTGGCTATCTCCGGAATACCCGGGTTCAGTGGTTTCTTCTCGAAGGATGAGATTCTGTGGAAATCGTTCTCGTCGCCGTACGGTCATCCGATTTTGTGGGTAATTGGTTTTGTTACGGCCGGCTTGACCGCTTTCTATATGTTCCGTTTGATCTATCTGACCTTCCACGGTCGGGAGCGCATGGACGACCACACGCGCCAGCACTTGCATGAATCGCCGAAGTCGATGACCATGCCGCTCATGGCGCTGGCCGCGTTGGCGGTAATCGGTGGCTTCGTGGGCATGCCGCACTTATTCGGCGTGACCAATTACTTCGAGCACTGGCTTGAGCCGGTGATGGCGGGCGCCTCACAGGAAGCGGCATCTCATGCTTTGGCGGCCGGAGGAGGGGACACGGGACTCGAGTTAGGTCTGATGTTCGCTTCGGTGGCGTTGGTCCTGGTTGCCATCTTCATGGCGCGGAAGTTCTACCATCAGAAACCCGAACTAGCCACACGGATGCGAGAAAGATTGAGCGGCATGCATCGCCTCTTGCTGAACAAATATTACGTCGATGAAATATACGGCGCCGTGGTGGTGCGACCTCTGGTCAACGGGTCCAAGTTCCTGTGGAGAATTGTCGATGTTCTGTTTATCGATGGACTCCTCAACGGCCTGGCCACGGTTTACTCCGATATTTCTCAGTTATTGCGCACCGGTCAGACCGGGCGCGTCCGAACCTACGCTACCGTATTCGTGACCGGGGTGGCGGTAATCTTAGCCTTGATGCTTTTCGGTTAGGTGATGGAAGATACCATACTGACATTAGTAACGTTTTTCCCGACCATCGGTGTACTACTGCTGCTGATGGTTCCCAAGGAACGACACGACAGCATCAAAGCTGTGAGCCTGATCATTTCTTTTGTCACGATGCTGCTGTCGTTCATGCTCTGGTCGATGTTTGACCCGATGGCCAACGGCATGCAGTTCCAGGTCGACCTGCCCTGGATCGTATCTTTTGGTATTCACTATCATCTGGGGATCGACGGCATCTCTCTCGTGTTGATCGTGATGACCACGATTTTGAGTGTGTTATCCATTCTATCTTCATGGCGATCCATAACCAAAGGTGTGAAGGGATTTTTCATCTCGATGCTGCTCCTGGAGACAGGCATGCTAGGTGTTTTCTGTGCACTCGATCTGTTCATGTTCTATGTCTTCTGGGAAGTGATGCTGGTCCCGATGTATTTCCTGATCGGCGTCTGGGGTGGACCGCGACGTATCTACGCGGCTATCAAGTTCGTGCTCTTCACCATGTTCGGTTCGTTGTTGATGCTGGTTGCTATCATTTACATACTTTTTCAGTATCAAGCCTTCTCCGGCGAGTACTCATTTGACATGCTGAAGTTGCTCTCCATGCCGATTCCATACCGCGAACAACTCTGGCTGTTCGGCGCCTTTGCTCTGGCCTTCGCGATCAAGGTGCCGTTGTGGCCGTTCCATACCTGGCTGCCTGATGCTCACGTCGAGGCGCCCACCGCCGGCTCGGTCATACTTGCCGGAGTGCTTCTGAAAATGGGGACGTACGGCTTCTTGCGTATATGTCTGCCGATGTTTCCGGATGCTACCATGACATACCTGCCGTACATCTGCGTGCTCAGTTTGATTGCGATCATCTATGGAGCGCTGGTGGCGATGGTGCAGAAGGATGTCAAATCACTGGTGGCCTTCTCGTCCGTATCGCATATGGGCTTTGTGATGCTCGGCATATTCGCTCTGAATTTTCAGGGTTTGCAGGGTGCGGTGTTGCAGATGATCAACCACGGCATCTCCACGGGTGCGCTGTTCTTGCTCGTTGGAATGATCTACGAACGACGGCATACACGGATGATTTCGGAATTCGGTGGTTTAGCCAAGGTGATGCCCTTCTTTGCCGCCGTCTTCATGATCATCACTCTGTCCTCAATCGGACTGCCGCTCACGAATGGATTCGTCGGAGAGTTCCTGATACTACTAGGTGTCTTCAAGGCGAACAGCGTCTACGGTATCGTTGCAGCCAGCGGCGTGATTCTGTCGGCCTGTTATATGCTCTGGATGTATCAGCGAGTTATTTTCGGCAAAGTGACCAAACCGGAGAATGAGAAGCTCAACGACCTCAGTTGGCGTGAGAAGCTCATAATGGTACCGCTCGTTTTGCTGGTTTTCGGGATAGGTATCTATCCTCAACCGCTGCTGGAACGTATAGAGCCGGCTGTCAAACAGGTGCTTCAACACGTTAGCCGTGCTCAGACGGTGAGGATGGACGAGCAATATCAGATACAGAAGGTTGTGCATCAGTCGGAGAACCCGACCAGGGCGATGTGCGGCCTGACGCAAGGAGATGAATCATGTCTAAGGTGACCATCTATACGAAGGAAGGCTGCCCCTACTGCGCCGCCGCCATAAAGCACTACACGGAACAGGGCGTGGCGTTCGATGAGATTGACGTATTCGCCGAGGCCGGGGCCAAAGAAAAAGTGCTGGATATAACCAATGGGCAGCGGATCGTGCCGGTGATCGTCGAAGGCGACGATGTTAAGATCGGGTTCGGCGGCGGCTGAGGATTCTAAACTGTGGGCGACGAGGTCGTCGCTCTGGAATATGAAAAGATGATCGATTTCACATCAGCATCGATAAACTTTGAACTCATCTATTCAGAGATCTCGCTACTTGTGGCGGCTTTTCTGATTCTTCTGACAGCCTTTCAGCGTCATCTGGCGCGTTTGGCCCCGCTGGTCGCGCTGGTGGGCATAGCGGTATCATTCTACTTTGCCCTCCAGCAGTGGGGCAACCAGATGTCCGGATTCTTCGGCATGATCACGTGCGACGATTTCGGAACCGCTTTCAAACTCTTGTTCCTCGTAGTGGCTGCGTTGATCCTGCTGATTGCGCATCGTTTTCTTATTGTCAAACGCATCGGCAGCCCGGAGTTCTACGCCCTCTTGCTGGTATCGACGATGGGTATGATGGTGATGGCCAACACCACCGATCTGCTGGTGATGTTTCTCGGGTTGGAGATCATGTCGGTGCCGCTGTATGTGATGGCTGGCTATGCGCGCCGGTCGTTGGCATCAAACGAAGCCGGCATCAAGTATTTCATCATGGGTGCTTTCGCCAGCGCTTTCCTGCTCCTGGGAATAGCCTTCGTGTTCGGAGCTTCGGGGACGACCGACCTCCGACAGATCGTGGCCGATTATAGCTTCATCGTCTCGAACTTCCAGAACTACCTTTACGCCGGCGCGGCCTTGATACTGATCGGGTTCGGGTTCAAAATCGCAGCGGTGCCGTTCCATGCCTGGGTACCCGATGTTTATCAAGGCGCACCCACGCCGGTGACGGCGTTCTTCTCGGTCGGTCCCAAGGCGGCAGGCTTTGCGGTGATGCTGCGGGTATTCCTTTTCGGATTTGAGCAGATGGGGATGTTGACCGAACTCTTCTGGGTGCTTGCAGTGCTGACTATGACGGTCGGCAATATTCTCGCGCTGCGTCAG
>CBDUZQ010000120.1:0-7404 GCA_965371755.1 uncultured bacterium | reverse complement strand
CGGACAAACCGACACCGCTTCGTTGCGTTGACTTCACTAACGGCGGCGTGGACATCATCTGCGCCGACTCGATCGACGCCCGTGGTGACATCAATCTCAACGGTGTTGCTTACGAGGTCTCCGACGCGGTTGTACTCAGCAACTACTTTGTCTACGGACTGCCGGTGTTCACGGTCAACTTCGATGGGCAGATAGCGGCCACCGACGTCAACGCTGATGGTGTGACGCTGTCCGTAGCCGACCTGGTCTACCTGATCCGGGTTATTGTCGGGGACTCGCCCGCCATGCCGAAACTGGCTCCGGGGCAGACACCTAAAGCACAGTTGGCCGTAAGACACGGACTGTTATCGGTGATCGAATCCGACTATCGCATCGGCGCCATCAGTGTTATCCTTGACGGTGAGGCAGAACCGAGACTGCATGAGAGTGCCTCGGCGATGGAGATGCGTTACTCCTTCGATGGCGAGCGGACACGGGTGCTGATCTACAATATGGACGGCAAAGCCTTCCTTGAGACCGGCCCGGTGTTGTATCTCGGTGGTGATGTCGAGGTTAAGAGTATCGATGTGGGTGGCTATGACGGTTTCACCCTCGTGAGCAAGCTCAATGAACTGCCGGAGGACTTCCACCTGTCTCAAAACTATCCGAACCCGTTCAATCCGTCCACGACTTTCGAGTTCGCCTTGCCGGTGGCCTCAGAATGGAAGCTGGTCATCTACAATGTCCTCGGACAATCGGTTCGGACCTGGACAGGCGAAAGTGACGCCGGTTACGTGAGGGTCGATTGGGATGCATCCGCGTATGCGTCGGGTGTGTACTTCTACCGCCTGAAAGCCAGCGACTTCAGTTCGACCAAGAAGATGGTTCTGCTCAAGTAGACTACGAGGTGACCGGCCCTCAAGTGTCGGTTGCCACATGATACATTGACGAAGCCCCGCGTTGACCGCGGGGCTTCGTCGTGTTTGGTGTAAAAGTGGTGCCAGTCATGCGCCGACCTCTTTGGCCAGTTGGTAGCGCTTGTAGATTCGAGCGTAATGGCCTTCACGCGCGATCAACTCGTGATGCCGACCGGAATCCATTACGCGGCCTTCGTCGAGCACGAAGATATTGTCCGCACGCTCCAGCGTGTCCGGGCGATGAGTGATCAGTATCGCCGTCATACCGGGCATCACCTCGTCCAACTTCTCCCACAGAGCCGTCTCGGTACGAGAGTCGAGCGCCGAGGTGCAGTCGTCCAGTATCAGAATCTTCGGTTTTCCGACCAGCGCCCGCGCCAATGCCAACCGCTGTTTCTGGCCACCGGAGATCGACATGCCGCGCGTTCCGATCGGTGTGTCCAGTCCTTTCGGGAAAGTCGCGATTTCGTCCTTCAACTGAGCGACATCAATCGCCCAGTCCAACAGCGCGTCGGAGATGCTTTCGCGTCCGAACATTATGTTGTTGCGCACGGTGTCGGAGAACAGCGCCGGTTCCTGCGGCACGTAGCCGATGCTGCGGCGCAGATCCTCCAGCCTGAACTGCTTCAGGTCCATGCCGTCGAGTTTCACCACGCCACCGGTGGGGTCGACCAGCCGCGGGATCATGTTGATCAGCCAACTCTTGCCGGAACCGACTCGCCCCACGACCGCGACCGTCTGACCGGCCTCAATGTCGAGCGAGACGCCATCAATGATAGCCCGCTCAACATCCGGGAAACGAAACCTGACATTTTCAAAAGTAAGCTGTCCGGCCACGTTCCCGTTGGGACTGTGCCGACCAATGTCGGGTACCATGGGCGTCACCTTTTCCAACTCCACCAGCCGGTTGATCGACACCGCCGACTGGCGCGACTTGACCAGGAACTGGCCGATGTCGAACATCGGGAAAATCAGGTACACCGTGTAATATATGAAGGCGCCCAGCTTCCCGATGGACAGGTTGCTGTTTATCGCCATGTAGCCGCCACCGACCAGGACGATAATGATGCCGAGTTGCCAGATGTAGAAGTACATCGACTCCACCACCGTCATGGCCTTGATAGTCGATATCTCGGCATTACGACGATCCTGAACCGCGGCTTCGAAACTTCTTTTCTGCGACGGTTCCTTGACGTAGGCTTTGACCACTCTGATGCCGGAGAAGCAGGCTTCCATGACATCGTTGAAGCGCGAGATGCGCGTTTGCAGGTATTCGTAGCGCTTGTCCAGTACCGACGCACTGAGGAAGAAAACCACTATCAGGATCGGTAGCGGTCCGGCCGTCCACAGCGTCAGGGTCGGATGAATCGAGGTCATCATAATGACCGTGAAGACCACGAAAATCAGCGCCTCGTACAGCCGGAATATGCCGCTACAGGCAAACCACGAGAGTTTTTCAGCCACGTCGTCGGTCATGCGGGTGACCAGATCGCCGCTGCGGAACTTGTTGAAGAAGTTCGGTCCTTTGAGCGTGATCCGGTCGAACGCATCCTGTCTAAACAGCCATTCCAGTTTCAGGTTCATCCAGGCGCGGTGCGACTGCAGGATGGTGTATAGAATAGCTGCCATCAGCCCCAGCAATACCAGCGTCAACGCCAACCCGGCTGCAGTCGACAGACCGAGGCTCTGCGCCGTGTCGTTGATCCACTGCGCCGCCCAGTGCTGGGGGACCTGATCGCTTTCAAAGTAATCGATACTGAACTCAATCATTCGCGGTATCGAAACCTGGAAAGCGGCCTGAAGCGGTGTCAGCAGGATCAGGACCGCCAGCACGTATCGATAGCGGCGGTAGTATCTCCAAAACCATTTTATTTTATCCAACATCAGCTAACACTCCATTTCGATTCTTGAACTGCAAGTGGAACAGCTTTGAGTAATAGCCGTCAGTCAAGAGCAGTTCAGAATGGTTGCCGCGCTCTATTATTTCACCGCGGCGAATAACCAGAATCTGGTCGACATCGAGAATCGTAGAAAGTCGGTGCGCCACGATTATCGAGGTGCGACCGGTCATAAGTTTCTTCAGCGAACCTTGAATGGTCCGCTCCGTCTCGGGATCGACCGAGCTGGTGGCTTCGTCCAGAAGCAGAATCTCCGGATCAGAGGCCAGGGCTCGCGCGAACGACAGCAGTTGTCGTTCGCCACGACTGAAGTTAGCGCCTTTTTCGGACACCTCGGTGCTGTACTTATCCGGCAGCTTCTCGATGAAGCGATCCGCCTCGACTGTTTGCGCAGCGGAGATGACTTTCGCGCGATCAATCCCTTCCGAATCCAGCGAGACGTTTGATGCGACATCGCCGGGGAAGAGATAGATATCCTGCAGGACCAAAGCAAACTGTTTCCGCAGGTCGGCTTTGCGGATATCGCGTATATCTATTCCGTCGAGAGTAATCCGTCCCTTCTGCGGATCGTACAGCCGCAGAAGCAGTGAAATCACAGTCGTTTTGCCGCCGCCGGTGACACCGACCAGTGCAACCCGTTTGCCTTTCGGGATATCGAAGGTGACATCCTCCAGGGCGTAGTTGTCGTCGTCGGTGTACGAGAAGGTGACGTTCTCAAACCGGATGGCCTTATTCAATCCCTCGAACTTCACCGGGTGGGCCGGATCCAGCAGTCGTTGCGGCGTGGCCAAAAGCGCGAATATGCGTTTGGCGCCGGCGATTGCCTTCTGCACCGTCGACAACTGTTCCGATACCCGCCAGATGGGGTCGAACGATCGCCATATCAGAATTATGAACATGATGATCGTGCCGGACGTTATCAACTGCTCCTGCCGCCATTGGTCGCCGAAGAACAGCACCAGTGCGAACATGATCGATTCAAAAAAGAACACGGTGTTGAAAAACAACACCACCGCCACGTTGACGTAGGTGTCTTCCTTGAACTTATCCTCGCAGACGTTCCAGACACGCTTGCGCGCGTAGGCGCCGCGATGAAAGACCTGCACGATCGACATGCCGTGCAGAAACTCCGTCAGGGTTGCCGTCACCTCGGCCATCTTTTTGCGGACGTTTAGAAACCGCCTCGTAGTTTTCCGTTCGAAGATCACCACCAGCAGGGCCACTATCGGAACCACGCCCAACAGCAGAGCGGCCAGCCGCCAACTATAATAGAACATGACGCCGTAGATGCCGATGATCAACAGCAGATCACCAACCACCAGCACGACTGTGTTGGTGAACAGCATCCGCAGCGATTCGGTATCGGACTCGACTCGGGCCAGCAAACGTCCCACCGGATTCTTGTCGAAAAAGGACACGTCCAGCGACAGAATATGGTTGAACAGTTTGCGTTTCAGCGTCACCATGACTTCCTGGCCGATAGTCTCCAGCCGGACGCGTTGGATGTACTGCAACAGTATGGTCACGACCTGTATAATGCCGATAGCCAGCGCCGTCATCAGAAGGCCATGGAAATCGCCGTTCTTGATATCGGTGTCGACAGCGTTCTTCATCAGGATCGGCCAGTACAGCGACAGCAAAGTAGCTACGGCCAGGAGGATCAGGCAGAACACTAACCCACGGGTATGTTCTCTGAGTAGAGGAAGCAGCCGTCCGAAGGCTCTTTTGGAGCTGATATCTTTTTCTTCGGCGGTAGCTTGTTCGTCTTCGTAAAACTCGGCGCTCATCATTTCACCTTCGCAGCATCATGTTTATTCGCGTCGGCTCGGCGGAATAAACTCAAAAAGAAAACCCGCCGAACCAGTTTGGGCGCGGCGGGTTGCAAGTCTATATGTGAAAACTTTCACAATCGGTGCACACACCTCCCGCCACGATTAATCGGGACATTGAACGAGATATTATTACATATCTGACTAAGCATCAAATTCTCCTCGTCGTTCAATTCGTAGCGGTTTAGCGTTTCATCTCAGTTAATGACGTTTCAATTTCCTAAAGGTTTCGACTAATTTATGGATTTCTTAATCGATGTCAAATGTTTTCTCACTTTTTTGCGTCATGGACAGGGTGGGGGAGCAGGGTAGAAAGCTTCGGTTGCGGCTCAATCACGTCTTGCATCCGTGTTGACTTGTCGCCGAGGTTTGGCTATACTGTCGGTCGCATCGTTTTCGAATCGGAGGTGTCACGCCATCGGAATCAGTCGGTTGTTCGATTTCACGCTAAAGCAGCTTGCCTTTGTAGCGTTGTTATGCGCCACGTCTCTGTTGATGGGGAGCTATCTCTTTATCCGAACTTATGCCTGGCCGACCGACGATGCACCTCGGCTGTCCGTGGAAGTGTCAACGGACGCGGCTGGTTTTCGAGGGACGTTCATTCTTGATCCGAATCTGGCCCCGGCCGATTCGCTGGAACTCCTGCCCGGGATCGGTCCGGCTCTGGCCGACAGCATAGTGAAGTATCGCGCCATCCAAAGTTTCGACAGTACTGAGGATCTACTCCGCGTACCCGGCATCGGTCCCAGGACGCTCGAAAAAATGAAACCGTATCTTGAGGTGGGTTCACAGTGAGCACTGCTCCGGTGAAAATCGGGATCGACGATCGCGGCCGCTTTTTCTACGTAGCACGGGTTCGCCAGGACGCCGGGCGTCCTATGGTCGAAGCTCTGGCGCGTTTTGAGCGCTCGCTGGTGCGAAGTCATCCCATATTGGAAGCCGGCGAGTTGCTTTTTGCCGTGGCCGATGACATGGTGAGAGTGAGCGATCTTCAATTGTCCGGCAGCGGGCAGTTCCAGAGCGAGCAGTTGGCACGGTTTGAACAGTTCCAGTCGCTCTTGGATGACGAGACGGAATTCTGTCTGGATACCATGCCGTTGGGAGCCGACGGTGATCGCTCTTTGGGTCTGGCGGTCAGGCGTGCTCGGCTGAGTGAACTGGTCAGACCGTTCACGGCTTCCGTGGGTGTTGATCTGGCGAAAGCGCAGTTTGCTCTTCGGGCCGAGGCGCTCGGTCAGGGTTTTCTCTCGTTCGGACGAGGTGCACCCGGTGAGTTCATTTGTCTGATCGATTTCAACGACCGACTGGTCTCTGTCTGCTTTATCTACAAGAAGAAAATACTGGGTGTCGCCCATCTGGTTACCAAACCGTTTGATCTGACGTCACCAACCGATTTCGAGCGCATGACTATTGAACTGAAGACGGTCGTCAATTTCAAGTTGGCCGCGTTTTCCCGGCAGAGTGTCAGTGTTCCGCTGTCGGCTTTGATTGTTTCCGGCAGCGGACAGGAGAAACATGCCCTGGAGATACTGAAGAAGTATTTCTCGGTTCAGATCAGCGAGGTCGGTATCTCAAGCGGCTTTTTCCCGCAACCGGACAGGATTTCGCAAATTCCGGCCGGAGAGTATCTGGTGGCATTGGGGCTCACCTCGCTGAAGAGGGATCGGTTTCAGTGATAATAGGTTGCATTTCGGAATCCTTTTGTTTAGCTTGATCGGTAGTTATTGCGTATGACGACTTCAACAAACCGCTCGAAACTGGCCATTTATCCCGGTTCTTTTGATCCGATAACCCACGGTCATCTGTCATTGGTGGAACGGGCTACCAAGCTGTTTGACAGAGTGGTAGTGGCGGTGGCAGCCAGCGCCGGCAAGGAACCGTTCTTCACTCACGATGAGCGCATCCAGTTGGTCAGGCAATCGATCGACGAGAAGCCTTATGCGGCTCAGGTCGAGGTGATCGGGTTTTCAGGTCTGCTGGCTGATCTGGCTACGGAATCGAATGCGGCCGCCATCATTCGTGGTTTGCGGGCGATCTCCGATTTTGAATTCGAGTTTCAAATGGCCCTGATGAATCGCAAGCTGGCCCGCACGGTCGAGACCGTTTTCCTGATGCCGGCGTTGTCCTGGGTGTACTTGTCATCCACCATCGTCAAGGATGTAGCCACTCACGGCGGCGATGTCAGCGACATGGTACCCGCGGCGGTGTGGCGGGCTATGAATGACAAGATCGCTGCGAGGGAAAACTGAAGACTCGGACGATTAGGGGTGACCGGATAGCCCCTTACCGGCTGAATAACGCAAACATCAAAAGCAAAAGGCGGAAGGCCGACAAAGTAACCTCATGACCGACAAACCATCACAACCTGACCATAGCAAACCTGGAGACGCCACGGAACAGATCCAGATCCCGCTGAAAGAACTCATCAAGACCCGACGGGATAAGGTTACTAAACTCACCTCCGCAGGTATCAATCTATACCCGTATCGCTACGAGCGGACCCACGTGATCACCGAACTGCTTAAGAACTTCGATACTATGGCTAACGATGAGACGGTGGTTCGTCTGGCCGGGCGCGTCATGCTCAAGCGCAAAATGGGCAAAGCAAGTTTCGCCGACGTGCGCGACGGTTCGGAACGTCTGCAGATTTACGTTAAGCTCAACAACGTGGGTCAGGAAGGGTATGACCTTTTCGATACGATTGATCTCGGTGACATCATCGGCTGCGAAGGCACGCTCTTCGTCACACGCACCGGTGAGCGCACACTCAAGGTCACTTCG
>CBDUZQ010000119.1:0-7449 GCA_965371755.1 uncultured bacterium | reverse complement strand
TGGCCCACGAGTTGAACAATCCGCTTGGCGGCATTCTCGGCTACGCCCAGTTCGCCCTGGAGAAAATGAAGAAGAAGAGCACCGGTGAGTTTGGCGACAAGGAAGTGAACAGCTTCATACGCTACCTCACTGATATCGAGACACAGGCGCGGCGCTGCAAAGCGATCGTACAGAACCTGCTCAGATTCTCCCGCTCGCGGCGGGAAACCGAGTTCGATGAGGTTGATGTCAATGCCATAATCGAGGACACGGTGACGTTCGTCGAACATCAACTGCATATGAGTCAGATCGAGCTGAAGCTTGAGACGGATGCCGACCTGCCCGTCATTCAGGGCAACGGCGGTCAGCTGCAGCAGGTGTTTACCAACCTCATCATCAACGCCATGCATGCTTCGGCGCCGGGAACCTGCATCACTATCAAGTCGCGATACAGCCCGGCACTGGGGGAGTTCGGCGGCGCTGTTGAGTTGCAGTTCATCGACCGGGGCTCAGGCATCGAGCCGGAGAACATCAAGAAGATTTTTGAGCCGTTCTTTACCACCAAGGAAGTCGGTAGGGGTACCGGGCTGGGACTTTCAGTCAGCTACGGTATCGTCAAAGACCACGGCGGCGAAATCAAAGTCGACTCCGTGATCGGTCAAGGGACGACGTTTACTCTTATCCTCCCAGTTCAGAAACCTGCAGACGTGTCCGATACTTGTAAAGAGAAGCTTGGAAGACAACCGGACGCACAGGTGTAGATCGCCGCTGATGCAGGATACTAACCCGAAATCAATCCTGATCGTTGATGATGAAGAGATCATCCGTGAGTTCCTCCTTGAGGTTCTGGGCGAAGACTATCAGATATCTGTCGCCTGCGACGGCGATGAGGCCATCGCAAGAATCAAAGAGCGCAAGTTTGATCTGATCATCACCGATCTGAAGATGCCGAGAGTTTCGGGCGAAGAAGTGGTGAAGTTTGCCCGGGAGCTGGATCCCGATTATCAAGTCGTGATCATCTCCGGGTATTCCACCCTCTTTTCCGTCAGCGAATCGGCCAAGAGTGGCGCCTCGGCCTTCCTTTCCAAGCCGTTTTCGATTTCGGATCTCATGAAGGCGGTGACCGAATGTATCGAGCAATGAGGTAACCGATGGCACGGATTCTCATAGTGGACGACTCTTTGGTGATCAGGAATCTCCTGATGGAGTACCTGAGCGAACAGGGTCACCAGGTCGACGCAGCCATTGACGGACAGGAAGGTATCGAGAAAGCGCTTGACGGCGATTACGATGCCATCCTGTGCGACTTACACATGCCTCGCAAGAACGGCTATCAGGTGTTCACTGAGGTGATCGCTCACCTGCCGCAGTCACGGTTTATCATGACTGACTCCCTGCCGGATGAACTGGCTCGCATGGCCCAGGAGGCGGGAGCCTATGGCTGTCTGACCAAGCCGTTTGACCTTGATGAGGTCACCAGGACGTTGGAAAAGATCCTCGCAGTAACCAAAACAATATGACCCGGACTGACGAAAAAGGGATACGGATCGTTGTCGCCGATGATGAGGAAATCGTCCTCTCATTACTTCGCGACACGCTTGAGGATGAAGGCCACGCGGTCGATGTGGCCGCCAATGGCCCCGAGGCGCTCAAGCTGATCGAAGCCTCCCCGCCTGATCTCATCATTACCGATATTCGTATGCCTCACATGGACGGTATCGAACTGGCCGCCCGGGCGCGCGAGTTGTGTCCCGACCTTGTCGTCGTATTCATGACCGGTTACGCCGACTTGAATTCGGCCAAGGATGCAATCAAGCAAGGCGCCCTTGAATACATTCTCAAACCGTTCGAGTTGACCGAAATCCGACAGGTAGTGACAAATGCGGTCGAGAAGATACGTCGGCAAGCGGCCGACAAGAACCCTGACATGCAGTTAGAACGGCTGTCTGATCTCAATCAGATGCTCTATACGGCAGGAGACCGCAAGTCGCTGACTACCCTGTCGCTGAAATTCGCGTTGGTCCACTGTGGGTCCACGCATGGAGCGGCTCTCTACTGGGCCAACCAGGTTACAGACTGTCGGCTCATCAGCATCATAGATGAACAGACCGAGGAAGTATCGCTTCCGGACGGTCCTTTGATCAACTGTCTGGAGAAGGTTGATCCATGGCTTCTTGAAACGCCGTTTTACTTCAACCAAATTGACGAGCATCCGCTATACAAGGCTTGCCCCGATCAGGCCTTGGTTGACTACCTGTTACCGCCATGCCTTCAATCAGCCGAACGAATCGTGACGGTGCCGCTAAGTCGCGCCGGCTCGCTTTATGGTCTGGTTATGATTGGTCTCGATCAAAAAGCAGAGAAGCTCAAAGAAACCGACTTGACCTTCCTGTCCATTACGGCCAGTCAGTTGGCCCTGTCGCTGGAGAACATCCTGCTTCTGGATGAGGCCAAGGATGCGTACGCTCGGCTGAAAGAACTGCAGGATGAAACGATCCAGTTGGAAAAGATGGCCACGCGCGGCGAGATGTCGGCTGAGATCGGCCATGAACTGAACAACTTCCTGGGTGTCGTTGCGGGCAACCTGTCGCTGTTGGAGCATCACCTCAAGAAACAGCACTACGATGAACTCGACAGGTATCTGCGCGCCATCACGGAGAATGTCGATAAGATCAAGACGTTCACCGGCAATCTGATGGACCTGACCCCGATCGCCTCCAGGAAGGAAGCCATCCGATTCGATCAGTTGCTGATGGAAGTAGTTGATTACCTCAAACCGCAAAAGAGATATGACGGCGTTGCTATTGATGTTGAGCCACCGTCTGAGCCGATCCTGTTTGAAGCGGATGCCACCCATATTCAGCAGTTATTGTACAACCTGTTCAACAATGCCGCGGACGCCACCGAAGGTTGCGCTCAACGTGAGATTAAGGTGGTGGTTGTGGTCGATCATTCCTCCAGGTCATTTGCAGTGACTATCCGAGACACCGGTGCAGGTATCGAGCCAGGCCTCCTTGAGAAAGCTTTTTCGGAGAAGTTTACCACTAAGAAGACCGGTCACGGCTTCGGCCTTTTGGTCTGCAAACGAATTATCGATGGCCACGGCGGCGAACTATCAATCGAGTCGGCGTTGTCTCAAGGCACTTCGATCACAGTCAAGTTTCCCCTGGCTGCCGTTGCCACTGAAGCGCCGGTCTCGGCCTGACGTCAGACTCATCCACAGAATCAGTCTCCAACCGGCGTTTGCAGCCGCATGAATGCGCAAACATTGAATCGATTTGCATTCTGTCGGCGGCTGAATTGCAGCCGAATGCAGCAGGCAAGCCTGTTCGGTCGTGCTCTCAGGCGAGTCGCCTGACAGCATCTGAATGGCGCGTTTCTGCACGGTTCGGCACGGCAGTTGCAAAGAGGGGTATCGACAAAGAAATTGGCGTTAACCGGCCAGTTTTGTTAGACCAGACCCCTGTTTAGCCAACAGGGGTTTTTTTGTGGGGGGAGTGGATTTCGGCTCTGGCTCTGGCCCCACCATGAATGGTGGGCCACCCAGCCGCTCTAGTCCTCTTCCGGCTGCTCGACCGGGGTAGATACCGAGTCGGCCTCAAATTCATCAGAGTCATCGAGGTAGTAGTAGTCGCTTTCGTCCAACGATCTTATCGGCTGCATCAAAAGCGTCTCGGCATTGCCGTCCCTGATGATCTCAAGAATAGCCCCGCCGTTGTCAAGACCAGTGAGGATATGTTCCACCATAGCCTTCTGAGTCTTCACCCTGCGACCGTCAACCCTGAAAATACGGTCACCTTCACGGAGACCATTAGCGTAGGCCAGACGATACGTATCGATTTGGCTCACCATCAACCGGCTTGATTCATCCAGCTTAACTGAGAACCCCAACTCACCTTCCGCCGGCAACCCCTCGACGAACTGCCTTTGCTTCGGGCCAGGACCTCGCCGTATCGGTTTCGGGGGCCGGGTGAGCTTGACCAACTGTGAACCATAAGGCTCGGCAGCGATCCAGTCGGCCAGGGGGCGGTCGGGACTCAGAATCCATTGATCGAGAAAGTACTTTTCAAAGATCTCACGACCGAGGCTGTGGTATTTCCAGAAAGCGGATCGGTAGGCGTCGTAAGTTGAGTCATATCCGATGATGTTCTGACAGGTCGCCATGGCCAGCAGCATGGCCAGATTGTTCTGTCGATAGGGGCCGGGTTGCATCAGTGGGTGGTAAGCGATACCGAGTATCACTGAATCCTCCGGCTGCACCGCCTGGGCCAGCATCCGTCGGGACAACTGAAATATCAGATTGAGAATCAACCGACTGCCGTCCGGGGCAACCTCGAAAACGGTCCCGTCACCCATACCGCCAATGGGGAGGATCATCGGATCAGATGAGCCAAGGGTTGGAAAATACCTGACCAGATAGATATCGAACTCCGACTCGTACCATTCGATACCGGACAGTTCGCGCATAATGTGAAGGACGGTGTCACCCTGTGCCTCCCAGAAAGTCACCAGCGAGCTGTCGTTCTGAGCCAGCCAGCGCATGTCTCCCCGTACCGCCTGCTGTCGATACATCTGAGGATAAAGCGAACTCTGCAAGGCGGTCGAACGGTCGTTAACTCCGACTTTGGGCGTGAACCCGTTGTAACTGAAGAACGAATAGTACGTGTCCTGTGCAGCTACGGTCCCGCACAGAATCAGCAGAACCAAACATCCCGGAAGAATCCTGTTCATGCTACACAATAATCGGTTCCCGGGCGCCGAAAGCAAGGCAAAACTACGCCAATGGCGTGGCCGGTGCAGCGGAAGCCGGTTCTGACAGTCCGCCCGGTTCGACCAACTCGAAGTAAAAGAGGGTGTACAACGATTCCACCACGGTGCCGACGAATCCGCCCACAATCAGAGAGATCGGTAGACCCATGACTACCGCGAGAATGATCGCCGGCAATATCCCCAATCCGGTGGCCAGAGCTATCAAAGCAATCGGCCCCCCTACCATCGCCCAGATCAATAGGGCGCCCACACTAAGTCCGAAGCCAAGACCTACGTAAATCAGGCACATCAGGACATTGCTGCCGAGGTTGCGCCTCAGTAAGAGATATCCTTCTTGGATGCTATCGAAGACCCCGATGTCGCGCACGACCATTGCCCTTGTCGCAAGTTCGAATATACTTCCGGCGACGAAAGTGAATCCGAGAAAGAGCGGGATCATCAGGAGTATATAGAACACCAATATCGCCCAGTGAATAGCATAGGCAAAAAATCCGAAGGCCACGGCGGCGATTATCGCGCCGAAGATCACTACGACGACAATCACAGACAGTCCAAAAAACCGCCAGAAAAAGTCAATCCCGACCGAGAACGAACTGCCCAGACGATAGGAACCACCTCGTTTGATTTTGTTGATGCCGTCGATCAAGGCGGGCACCGAAATAAGATGCATGATTGTGAAGGCCAGACCCACAATTGTGAAGGCTACAGCGATCGGAATCAAGAGATGCCAATCGAAGGATATATCCCAGGTCTGGAAGAACTCTTCGAGGTCGAAACCGAGGTCTTGCTTTTCGAACCAACTGTCGTCGAAGTGAAACCCCGAACCGCCGGCGCCGGCGAACAGGCCGAAAACCCACAGCGATTTGTAACGCCAGGATATCCGAAACGATTCACTGATGATGCGTCCGTATTCCATACTGTATTAACCTCTCACCCAGCATACCTGATTACAACGGCACTATTCAAGTTTTTTTTGGTCTGTTCACACCGAAGTATCAATTCCGGTACGAAAATGCCGGCTGGTCTTGATTTGGGAGTGGATTTCTTTTACATAGTATAATGGAAGCGCAATGACAATCCGGACTTAACATGAGGTAGCAATGACACAATCCACTCGACTCGCCTTTATTACGACATTGTTTCTGGCCCTGGTGCTGGCAGTATCATGTGGCAAGAAAGAGGACGAAACCACCTCCGCCGGTGATCAGGATATCAAACACGCCGGCCTGGCCGATCCCGCCGATAGTCTCATTCTTGAGATGACCGGCATCGATTCCCTGACGGTATTCGATATTCTCGTGAAGGAACATGAGGTGAAGCACATGACATCGCTAAAGGGTGCTTATGTCATCAGGATCGACTCCATCTCCAACCAAGGTGGGTATTACTGGTTGTACTCGGTCAACGGTGTCATGGGTGATGTTGCGTGTGATAAACATGTCACGAAGGATAGTGACGCCATCCGCTGGCATTACCGCATGACCGGCACTCTACAGTTGTAAGGTGAGGCCCCCCCGGCCTTCGGCTACCCCTCTCAAGAGAGGACCCATAAATGGGATTCTGGCGTTAGGCGCCGAAGACCTCATCCTGAGCGGAGTCGAAGGGTGACCTTGCGAATGAGTGTTCGCAAAGGACCATACGGGGCGCAGGGTGGAAATGGGTTCGTTTTGCGGAATTTCATCTTCGCTTAATAGAATCGATGGTGATTCAGGAGCAGGTTGACGGCGATCTGTTTTGTGCTGGTGGTCATGGGGCTGGTCCTTTATTAATCAATGCACCGGCGCATTTTTCGTGGAATTGGTGGTGTTTTTGGGGGTACAGAAGTCGACTCATCACCCATCCTTCCTTTCTCCAGAGTCCCCTCTCGAGAGGGGAAGAAGGGATCGCATTTGCCGAAGTCTAGATCACGCGATTCACCGTTTCTTCAAAGGGGACAACCACTGCCATTTAATCTCGCCGGAATCACTGACCTCGTACTGAAGGATTGCATTCCCGCCGAAGTGGCCATCCTCGAAGTAGGCTGCCACACGATTAGGACCAAGAACATAGGTTTCTTCGCTGGGCCAGAACCTGAACGTGAGACCATGATCTGGCTCAAGCGGGATTATGTCATTTTGCTCCAGCAGGTCACTGATGATATCTTTGTACGGATCTTCCAGTCCTTTGGCTTTGAATGCTGCCAGTTCGTCAGGTGTTAGGACGTTAGGTTGCCTCGGTGAGCGCGGCCAGGCCTCTGCCCCTCTCTTGTCTCGGGCTTCGTTTTGATTCTTCTGCAACTGTCGCTTTTCCTCCGCCCGCTTCTCTTTTTCCTCCGCCTGTGATTCTTTGATCTGATATTCCCAGAGTTCTTTCTCCAAATGCTGCGCATCTGAGCGGTATCTAACCATGGCTATGGCCATGATAATGGCCGCAATGGCAAGCCCCGATGTTGCCACCAGCCACCATACGCTGACCCGCCGGACGTTCTTTTCGCTTTTCATTCAGATCTCCCAGTGTTGCCGCGGTCCTTCGGTGGATCAAATCGTTTGATACAACGTACTAACGTCACCCTTCGACTCCGCTCAGGGTGACAGGCAAGCCTGTTTCTCGCGCTTCGCGCGCTGTCTACGCGCCCGCAGGGCGAAGGAGTAACTTGTTACCCCAGGCCTGTCTTGGCTTTCATGAACTCGCGGTTCATTTGGCCGATGAAGCGGATGTTGA
>CBDUZQ010000118.1:0-7469 GCA_965371755.1 uncultured bacterium | reverse complement strand
TGATCGTCTTTTTGGTGAAAGTCGCGTTGAAGTTGTACATCACGTCGTCATGTTTCACGAAGACCATTTTCTGAAACACGACCTTATCTTCAGAAGGCGCCCACTTGTAGATAGCTTCGTAAGCGGGAACGCCACCCGGTAGTTGTTTCTCTTCTTCCTTGAGAATCTCCACACCTGGGATGCTTTCGAGAACCTGGTCGATCCGCTCACGGGCGTAGTCGGCGAGTTCGTCGGTGTTGGGCTGAGTATCGACCTGGAGCGACAGGCTGTGCTGCAAGCCGCTCTCTTCGGGGCCCATGAAATAGTGCACGGTCTGGTCTTCCCAACCATCGGGGAATTCAATCTTGAATCGGTTGTTGCTCGGACTCATGTTTTCGTACTCAATCTATCTCAGACAGTGTATACCGTCGCTGCCGCCATAGTATACAGTTCCGTTTTCATCCATGATCGGCCGGGTGCCGATCGGTGTGTCCAGCCACTTGGTGAGAATCTCCTCACCGGTAGCAGAAA
Source organism: uncultured bacterium (assembly GCA_965371755.1). Taxonomy (GTDB): domain Bacteria; phylum Zixibacteria; class MSB-5A5; order GN15; family FEB-12; genus JAJRTA01. Next base: position 6,959 of record CBDUZQ010000118.1, on the reverse strand, counting down.
CATGTACCAGCGCCGTACCGGCGGCCGCCAGCACACTATTGTCGGCCAGCACGGTGATAGCGATGTCGCCCGCCGAAGCCGGAAGAGGATACGTCCAAACGATCTCACCACCGTGAATCTGGTGCAGGTTGCTTCCCACCACCACATACACATACCCCTCCGGCGAAGATGCCGGCGGTTGGTTTGATGGCTGGCCCTGTTCAAACGACACCACCCATCCGACCTCACCGTCTGGTGTCACTTGCTTAAGCTGAGTAATATTTTCGGCAATGTCAACAACCAACGCATTGCCGTCGGCATCCAGAGAGAACGAACTAATGGAGTCGAACTCAACTTTGCTGACCTGTTCCTCAGATTTAGCGTCGACGGGGAAGGCATAAAGCCGGTTGGTCGTGAACATGTAAACGCGCTTGTTGTCCCTCGTTATAAGTGTACCCCGACCGATCCCGTCGATCCGATATCGCCAGATCACTTCGCGGCGTTCAGCGATATACCGCATAAACTGGAATGGCGGTATTTCCATCGTCTGACCGGGTGCGTTGGTCGGTTTGGGATAGGCTTGTGAACTGTAAATCGTCTCATGCCCAACGTCGCGGACAAAGTGTAGTTGCGCGTCCTGGTTTACGCCGGTCAGCGGTTTTTCGGCGGCCTGCTGTCCCTCATATCCCAGCAGAACGAAGTAGCCGACGTGATCTAAGGTGACAATACCGTCGTCGGTTATGGTCGAGGCGTAATTGCTCCTGACCTGCCGAGTCCAGTTGACGGAGCCGTCATTTCGGTCGAGCACCGCGACCAGATCGCCGTAACTGACAAACAGGAGTTGTCCATGCAGTCCGAGATGTATGGGGCTGCGTCCGTCGCCGGGTTCGAGCAATGATCCGCGGAACCATACTTCGTTACCCTGGATTGTGCCGCTCACCGGCAGGCGGGAACTATTCTGTTGATCGCCGAAAACATTGCGGTTGAGCGTGGCGATATCAGGCATGTTGGTCTCCTCGATACCCGAAGGGGGGTGTGAATGTTTCCCGGCCACACAGCAGACAACAAGCACACCGATCAGAACCGCTATGTATGCTGCCCGCACGGCATAACCGCCTCCGGAAAACTCCGGGGCCGAACTTTGTTGTTTCACTGACCACCACCGTTGTCTCTTCTTTCCAAACTTCCTGTTTCTTTTGATCCGTGTCTACTTATAAAATCAAGACTACTCTGTCCCGCCGACCGGTACCTCCACTATGGTGTCGTTGGGGTGGAACTGGGTGCCGGGATCTGCTCCAGTGTGTACGATGTGTTTAGTTTTCCATTCACCCAGGTTTCAATGAATTTCAGAGCCTCAAGCTGGTCCTCGCCGGTGGCCATGTTCAGAAAATGAAGCTGAAGGTCGTCGGCTGTAATGTTACGCGGTACGTTCAACACACAGGTACTGCTGGTCAGACGGTCGACCGATGTGCTCTGTTGGTACAGGTTGTCCACCGCCGTTTGATCGGCGGCGACAGTGAACAGTGCTCGCAGCTGGGTCTTCTCGCCCGCAGTCATCCTTCCCTCGAATGACAGTCGGTTGGCGGTGGCGTCATACGATGCGTCGGTCACCACTGTTGAAGGGTCTGAACTCGGAGCGTTGGCTACCGTCACTGAGAAGGTTGTGGTCGAGCGCTGGAAAGTCAGCTTGTAACTCCAGGTGCTTCCGGCTGCGCGTTCATCGGCGAAGCCGGGCATAAAATAGATGAAGACGCGCGAGAACTCCGCGGGCCCACCGGTCAACCGGTAAGAGCCGTTAAGACGCTGCCACTCCTGTTGAATAGCGTCCAGTTTGTCTTTCAGTTCCGTGTACTCCGGGTCGGTCTCCCAGTCCGCCTCAGTCGCATCCCCTTTTATGCTTAACATTACGCGCACCACCAGCACGGCATGGTATTCATCGGTCTGATTGTCGTGAAAGAACTTCGTCGAGGACTCGTCCTGTCCCACGTCGTAGATGGCGATGTGGACCCGCCGAAGTGACTGAGTTTTCTGGTAGAGACGGCTGACTTTGGCCTTGTTGTCATCACTGGTAAAGGCGCCGCGCCAGGCGTCCCGTTCAGCCGTGCTCATAGTGCCGGCATCAATGTCGTAGGTCAGTGTATTGGCGGACGCATCGTGGGTGAAGTTCGCTTGGTGAGCGGTACTGACTGATGTCAGATCGGGCGCGGCACTCACCGAGACAACATTGGGCAACCGCAATCGTTCCTCGACCGTTATTGGCTGGCGGATGTCGTCCTTGGTCTGAGGAGTATTGGCTGGGGGTGGGGAAGCGGTCCCGGACGGAGTCCAGTTGCGATGCCTCTTGTAGATCAAAGCTGGTGTGGTATTGTCGGACTTGACCTTGAAGAGCTTGCCATTCAACCAGGCCGCATCGTTGAGATCGCCACCGCTCAGTGAGTTCTTGTTTATCAAGTGCAGGTGGTACCAGCAGTGGTGCAACCGGGGCGCGCCGTTGTAATACATCATCGAAGTCTGGTTAGTGGACGGATTGTACTGAATGAAAAACTGATCGAAGCCCGGCATTCCCTTGGTAATGTACATGCGGGCCGGAGTGGCACTGTCTTGTTCATCCACATCCTGAGTGTACTCGTCAGAGAGGCTCGTGACGTGGCCAAGCTCGTGCGCGAGTGTGAAAACACCGTAGCGGGTGCCGTCTTCCTGATAGCCCGTGTTATTGTAGGCGAAAATCCCAGTCGTAATCTGGTAGGCCGACTTGTTCAGCTTCATCAGCGAGTAGGGCAGACTATAGGCGCCGGAGGTCTCTCCGCGTACCGCCCAGGCGTAAGCTAATCCATAGTTGACGCCGGCCGCCTGATCGGGGCAGACAAAAGCTACAAACTTCACCGGTCCACCAAAGGTACGTCCCTGCGCGGTTCTGAAATTCGATCCCGTGCCAAACAGCGCCTGATGATTGGATAGATCTTCCCAGTCCGAGTTAGTCGGTAGTTCGGTCAGAGGCATGGTGAACGTCTCGCGCTCATCGAAAAACACAAACCGTCTGATAATGGCATAGGTGTCGCCGGTGTCGCGTTCATCAATGAAGTAGTAGCCCTTCCGGTTCCAGTACTCTTGCGCGTTGTAGACACCCTGGTGTACGAAATTGTCGACGTCGCTAATACCCGGATTCTCAGAAGCACTGGTCCATGCAGTTGCGCTCGGGTCCTGTCGGGTGTCGAGCATGAAGTTCATCGTTGCCAACGCGATGAGCAAACTGACCGGATGATTACCCTCCAGGTGTATCTGGTGGAAATAGTGCACATCGTAGTCGCCGGTGTAGCTCATCTCGTGTTGGTTGTAGTTCATCTCCCACTTTTTGTGCCGGTCGGGATCATCGCGCAGGGCGATTCGGGCGCCAACGACGTAGCTGCCCTGATTGCCGGTTTTGTCCATCCAGTCACCGGGTTCGTCAGTGGTGCGGCGGTCGCCGACAGTGTAGAAACCATCGCGAAAATGAACGACCTTAACACCGGGCGCCATGCCGCTTACCAGGTTCCTCTCCAGCCTTATCCGCTCTGCGCGCGTTGTAGCCGAGGAACTGGGGCTGCCACTCCCCGAGCCACTGGAGGGTGGTGGTGGGTTTAACGAGGTGCGATCTTCATTCGGTCTTTCCCACAACTTGAACTGGTTGGTCGTGCTGTCGACAATAAACAGTTTCACGCGCGAGCCGGGATCGGCTCCCCCGGCGCACAAGGCCTTGGCGGTTCCTAACTGATCGGCGTCCTGGATGTTTTGATCGTGGCCGGTGGCGCTGTCCATGAGCACGATATCGTCCAGCGAGAACATCAACGGTTCGCTTTGACTGGTTACGTTGCCCCCGAATGGTTTGAGTTCCCGCTTGTCTTTGATGTGCTCGTGGAAACGCTCGTCATTGGCAGCGGTGCTTTCATGCCTCGTATGCCAATTGTGCGAGAACCACTTCATCGGGAGATCGTAGTATTGGTACTTTTCGGCGAAGGTCTTGGTGTCCCAATCGTCGGGGCGGTTCACGATCACAGGGGTCGCATCCGGCCCCGAAGTATGGATCATCCGAACGACCGGTGTGCCCTCATGCTCGGGCGCTTCAAAGCCAAAGTAGAGCCACTTGTCGGTAAAATCAGGGTTCTCCTCGCTGAAACGAACGCGCACGCTGTGTATTCCATTCTGATGCTGCGTGATGCAGGGAATCTCTTCGACCGCGCTCCCGGCCGCCGCGTCTCGTTTGTATGCTTTGACGTTCACGCGACCGGGAATGTCCTGAAAGTCCTTCTTGATCCGGTCGTAGTAGCGAAACTTCAAATGATATACCACCGCGAACCGGTCACCCGGGCCGATATAGTTGCGCGCGAAGTGCCGCTCGTGCCACATCGGACAATCGTTCTCAAGATCATGCACGGCTGTGATCGGCATGGTCGGACAGACCATCAGCGCGTCACTTTCGGAGTCGTTCCCCTGGTAGATGAGAAGTTCGATACGGCTGTCCGTGGCTGATCTGATCTTGTCGTCACCGCGCTCTGAGTCCGGCACGGCGTACGAATGACCACAACCGACCATCTTGACCGTGTCACTGACCCAGTGCAGATTGCTACGCATCTCGGTCAGTTCAGTGCGCGTCTTGCCGAGGAAGTCGCACACCATTAGTTCGTAGACATAATAAATGGCCCGCCAGTGTGCTGTCGACAGGCGATTGTCGGTCGCTTCCAGAACGATTTCACCGAGCGTAAAGGGAAGGTCGCTGATATCATCCGAGCCGGCCGCGATGTCGCTATTGAAATGCTGGGCGAAGTTGGTCAGGGCGTTCTCGGTGGCATCGTTGAAGGTGTTGTCGACATCGCCTGGATCACAGCCCCAGTCGCCGTCTTTCCATTCCCCGGTATATTCGTGAAGGTACTTCAGTATCTGTTTGTAGTCCTCAACCGTCTGCCGCCCGGCGCACGTCGTGGCCCAGCGCCCGGCATTTCCCTGCAACAAGTACATGATGCCCGAGGCGCGCTCGCGTGAAAGGCGAAAACTTTCCTGAACGTCACTCTGGGACGCCGTGTGACCCGTAATCAGTATCCCGCGCTCCGGATACAGGCCTGCAAAAAGGAAAGCCATGCCAATTGCCTTGACCCCGGTCATCGGTGGGTTGTCGGCAGTCGGATCCAGCCCCGGCACTTCCGGCAGCATCACCGCCGAGTCATCGTGGAAGAGCGTATCTTCGAATTCGAGGACGTCGACCGGGATAGGAGTGAGGGTGGTTTCGGTTGTGGTACCCGTGACAGTGTCAGTCCCAGTAGATGCATCTGCTGAAGTGGTCGTGGTACCCGTTGGAGTCCCGCCGCCACCGCTCGTGGTCCCGCCGCCTTCTGAGCCGCCCGTCATGTATCTTACGAACCGTCGGATTACGATTGTCCCTGTTCTCGCACATTGTAAGACACTCTCGTCCTGCCCGGCGGGAGGTTCTCCACTTTGGCGTAACCGTCGCCGTCGAGCGTGCCTTCTTTTATTTCACCGTTAGCGCAATGGACGCGATAAGGTCGGTTGCCGATGCTGTTGCCCGCCTCATCCCGGAGCCTTAGTTCAATCCAGTCTTTGAATTTCAGGAGCTTCGACCGTGCCGAACACCCACCTGCAGCAGCCACGAAATAATAAGCCGGCGAGGAGTAACCCTGACGCGCAGCCCGTTCCTTCTGAACCGGTAGCAGGTCTTCGCTTAGTTCAAACGTCCATTCAGCCTCGATTTTGTCGCCGTCAACCTCGGATTCCAGGGCTTTGATTTTGCGGTCGGGTGCATTGAGATCTCTCAGGTAAATGGTCAATGTGGCCGGCGTACCCGGCTCCATGCCCGAGCAGTCCGCCTTGAGTTGTACCACATCGCCGACCGCTGCCTCCTCCGTTGACCATTCCGCTTTGGAAATAACTCTGAGTTCGACATCGTAGCTGCCCGCCTCGATCCCGGTCTTGCGCACGCGACCGGTCAGGACACCCTCGTCTATGGTAGCACCAGACTTGGCGAGACTATAGGCCACACCCATCACCGGGAAACCACCCTTGTCGACGAAATCTACATGGAGAAAATGTTCCTCGCCTTCACTCTCCAGTTCGGTTGAAGCCCCGGCCTCATCGCCTTCTGCGCCCTCTTGTTGCGCCCCGCCTGCTCCCGGTTTTCCGGCTCCCGCGCCACCACCGCCACCGGGTCCGATCAACACGGTCGGCTCTCCGGGCGGAGCGATGGAGTCCGGCGGTCCGGTACAAGGTGCCATATCGCCCACGCATGCCGCCGGCATGCCGCCGATCAGTACGGTCACCGCGCCGGGTGGTATAATAGGCATGCCGACATGGGGCACCGGGGCCGGGGCCGGGGTTACCATTGGACAGACATGCGGGTCGCCGACACGAGCAGCAGGCTTACCACCGATCAATACGGTCGGACAGCCGGCTACTATGCTGCCTCCGTGTACTGTCATGTCGCCCATCCGTGCGGCCGGTTTACCCATGCGTACAATCCTTTACTGGCTCAAGCGTCCGGTGTGTCGCTCGCATTACGAATAATACACAGGATCGAACGGGCAAGTCAACATTTTATGTCGGTCGCAGGAATCAGGCGGCGCCTGCGAACAACCCTTGAGATTCGAGTGCCGCCACATTATCTTGACAACGAAACCAGCGCCGAATCAGGTTGATATCTGTCTACCGACCGCGGGCAAGGAGAGACCGTTGAAGCTGATCTATTCCCCAAGATGCCTCAGTTACCGTCAGCCGGGCCATCCGGAGTCGCCGGAACGAGTGCAAACGACTTTGGAGTTGTTAGGGGACCGCTTAGAGGTAGTTCCGCCGTCGGAAGCAACGGTTGAGGACCTTGAACGCGTTCACTCGGTCGCATTGATTGAGCAAGTGCGGTCCGGCGGTTTCTTCGACCCTGACACTCCGGGCTTCCCCGGTATTTTCTCCCTGGCCTGCTTGTCGGCTGGAGCCGCCGTAAG
>CBDUZQ010000117.1:0-7505 GCA_965371755.1 uncultured bacterium | reverse complement strand
GACATGGGCGCGGCTTACGTGGTGGTCGAGAACTCCGTGACGCCGCTGTTGCTGGCGGAGTCGATGGAGTTGAAGTACCAGTATGACGAAAACAACAACCTGACCCGGATTCTTGTCTACAGCATGGAGCCGGATCGACGGTTCTCAGGTGATTTCCTCGGCGGTATTGACGGCAACGTGATGACACTGGAGATGGCTACTTACGACGGCGCGCCGGTAACGACCAAATTGGTGCCGGACGCTTTCGCTCTGTATCCGTGTTATCCGAATCCGTTCAACCCGATCACAACGATCTCGTTCGCCTTGGCCGCTCCGGTGGACTATGAGTTGGTGATCTACAACAGTCTTGGACAGACAGTAGAGACCTTCAGTGGCCGTTCCGGTCCTGGACTGGAGCGCATTGACTGGGATGCCTCGGCCCTTGCCAGTGGCGTCTACTTCTACCGCCTGACGGCTGGTGACTTTAGCGATACCAAGAAAATGGTATTATTGAAATGATTCTGTGGGTGGCAGACGTCCTCGTCTGCCCCAGATGACGGTACTAACCAAGCCCGGTGTGTCAACAGATGCACCGGGCTTGTACTTAGGAACATAGTGCCGGTCCTTTTGCCCCGTCGGCTAATTTCTTGACATTCACGCTCAAAAGTGCTTTAATCGGCTGTCGTTTTTGACTCGGAGAAAGGAGCCGACTTGCCGCCCGAAGAAAAGACCGGCGTCACTTGTGCCGACCTGTTCGACAAGTGCTACCGGTACAAGACCCCACAGAATGTCCGCGACCTGGGCATCTACCCATACTTTCATCCGGTGCAATCAGCGCCCGGCGATGAGATGGTCATTGACGGCAGAGAGTGCATCATGGTCGGGTCCAACAACTACCTGGGTCTGGTCAACCATCCCAAGGTCAAGGAGGCCGCCGCCGCTGCTGCCCTCAAGTATGGTTCGGGTTGCACTGGCTCACGGTTCCTGAACGGCACCCTCGATCTGCACCTGGAACTCGAGCACCGTCTGGCCAAGTTCATGAAACGTGAGGCCGCACTGGTATTCTCCACTGGTTTTCAGACGAATTTGGGCACCATCTCTAGCCTGGTCGGCAAGGGTGACGCACTGTTTATCGACCGTCAGGTCCACGCCTGTATTGTCGACGGCGCCCGCCTCTCTTATGGCAAAGTTCATAGATTTGCGCACAATGACATGGACGATTTCGAACGGGTCGTCAGCAATGTCATCAACAACAACAACCATCGCGGCGGATTGATGGTCGTGGTCGATGGCGTCTTCTCCATGGAAGGTGACATTGTCGACCTGCCGCGCCTGGTCGAGGTCGCCCAGCGCTACGGTATTCGGGTGATGGTTGACGATGCTCACTCCATCGGTGTCCTGGGGGAGACAGGGGCCGGCACCGCCGAGCACTTCGGCTTGATCGATAAAGTCGATATCACTATGGGGACCTTCTCCAAGTCGTTCGCCTCGCTCGGCGGCTTTATCGTGGCCGAGGCGGCAGTGATCGAGTGGGTGAAGCACACCGCACGGGCGCTGATATTTTCGGCCTCAATACCGCCGGCCAACGCCGCATCGGTATTGGCTTGTCTGGATATAATTGAATCTGAGCCGGAACGCCGGGAGAACCTCTGGAAAAACGCCCGCCGAATGCGGCGGGAATTCGCTGATCTCGGTTTCGATGTCGGCCGTACCGAGACCCCGATCGTGCCGATTGTAATCGGCGAGGATCTCGAAGCGTTCGCTTTCTGGAAAGTGTTGTTCGATCGCGGCGTTTTCACCAACCCGGTAGTCTCACCCGCCGTGCCGCCGGGACAGGCGATGATCCGCACATCGTACACCGCCACTCACACCGATGAACAACTCGACCGGGTGGTCGAGATCGTCGCCGAAGTCGGCCGCGAAAAAGGTCTTATCACGTAAGATATATGGCAGCTATCAGTATTGTCGAAGTTGAGTCGGCGGCGAGGTTGAATGATTTCATCGACCTGCCCAACCGACTGTACGGTAATGACCCCAATTACGTCACGCCGCTGAAGTCAGAACGGCTGGAGTTCTTTGACCGCGATAAGAACCCATTTTATCGCGCCGCCAAGACCAAACTGTTTCTGGTCGAACGAGACGGCGAGATTGTCGGTCGTATCGCGACTTGCATCAATTTCGCGCACAACGAATACCATGAGGAACAGACGGGGTTCTTCGGGTTCTTCGACTGTGTCGATGATGTCGAAGTTGCGTCGAGTCTTCTCAAGACAGCCATGATCCAACTCAAGCGTGAAAACATGGAGCGGATGCGTGGTCCCATGAACTTCTCCACCAACCATGAATGCGGTTTTCTGGTTGAGGGATTCGACTCGCCGCCGGTGGTGATGATGACCTATAACCCGCCCTATCTGCCACGGCTGGCGGAAAAATTCGGCCTCAAGAAGGTGATGGACCTTCTGGCTTACAAACTCACCCAGGATGACCCCATCCCCGAACGGGTGCAGAAGATTGTCGAGAAATTGCGCAAGCGCGCCGGGGTCACCGTCCGCAACCTCAATATGCGCGACTTCGAGAATGAAGTACAGCGCATCCGCGAAATCTACAACGAAGCCTGGGAGCACAACTGGGGTTTTGTTCCCATGAGCGAGGACGAGTTCAACCATCTGTCTAAGGGTCTCAAGCAGATTGTGGAACCGGAGCTGGTCTTCATTGCCGAACACGAAGGCCGACCGGTCGGCTTTCTGATGGCCGTGCCTGATGTCAACCAGGCGCTGATACATCTCAAGGGGAAGCTGATGCCGGTGGGGCTGTTCAAACTGCTTTGGCACACGAAAGTCAGCAACAAGATCGACGGCATCCGCGTGATAACCATGGGCGTGGTGCCGGAGTTTCGCAAACGCGGGCTGGACTCGATTCTGTATGTTGATATCTACAATCGCGGCATTGAGAGAGGCTACAAGTGGGCCGAACTCTCGTGGATTCTCGAGAGCAACGAACTCATGCGTAGCGCCATTGAACAGATGGGCGCCGACTTGTACAAACGCTACCGCATCGTCGAAATGCCGCTGTAGACCGCCACTAATCACCAACGTCAGTTTCGGGCATCACCACAACCTCATGCTGAGTCTTGTAGGGTAGGTCTGTCCGCAGACCTGCCAATAAAGGCGGGTGCCCTCCTACGGCGGGCCTTCGGCGAGACGAACCCACCCTACGAATCTGCCGAGTCTGAAGACTCGACCACCACAACACCTTAGGTGGCCGACCCGTGGGAATACCCAGGCCGAGGTCACCGTTCGCCCATCTCAGGTTGATTTGTGTTGTACAGATGAGGTATTTGCTGTATATTGGTAGACTATGTGGCAGTGGGATGAACCCACTTGGCCTGAAAGTTAGGTAAGTATAGTTGTTTGACAAAGTTCTGATAGCTAATCGCGGTGAAATCGCCCTGCGGATCATCCGCGCCTGCCGCGAACTCGGATTGACGACAGTCGCCGTCTACTCCGAAGCTGACCGGGATGCCCTGCATGTCCGCTTCGCCGATGAGGACGTTTGTATCGGTCCGGCCCTGCCGAACCAGTCCTACCTGGACACCCGCCAAATAATCGCGGCGGCCGAGGTCACCAACGCCGACGCTATTCACCCCGGCTACGGCTTTTTGGCCGAGAACGCCGATTTCGCCGATATCTGCGAATCCTGTGGGATCGTTTTTATCGGCCCCACGGCGGAGCAGATCCGCAAGATGGGCGATAAGGTGATGGCCAAGGAGTTGATGAAAAAGGCCGGCGTACCGGTTACGCCCGGCTCCGATGGTATCGTCCGGACATTTCAGGAGACATCCCGAGTAGCCCACGAGATCGGTTTCCCCGTCATGCTCAAGGCAGTGGCCGGCGGCGGCGGCAAAGGGATGCGTATGTGTCGCGACGAGGCGGAACTGGAACGTGGGTTCCATATCGCGTCGACCGAGGCGGCCAACTCCTTCGGTAACCCCGATCTGTATCTGGAAAGACTGATCCTCGGCCCGCATCATGTTGAAATTCAGATCATTGGCGATACCCACGGTAACTATTACTACCTCGGCGAACGTGACTGCTCAATTCAGCGACGTCACCAGAAGCTGATCGAGGAAACCCCCTCTCCCCTGATGACTCCCGAACTGCGCAAAAAGATGGGTGAGGCAGCGGTGCGAGGCGCCAAATTGGTGGACTACCGCGGCGTGGGGACGATCGAGTTCCTGGTCGACGACGATCGCAACTTCTATTTCATGGAGATGAACACCCGCATCCAGGTCGAACACCCGGTAACCGAAGAGGCTTACGAGATCGATCTGGTGGTAGACCAGATACGAGTGGCTATGGGCGAGAAGGTCACTTATAGACCGGAAGAGTTGGTCCCGAAATGGGCTGTTATCGAGTGTCGCATCAACGCCGAGGATGTCGAGAAGGGTTTCCGGCCGACGCCGGGGAAGATCGTCGGGTTGCATATCCCGGGTGGTCCCGGGGTTCGGGTTGATCGGGCGGTCTATACCACCTACACGATTCCGCCGTTTTACGATTCGATGATCGCCAAGCTTATCTGTAAGGGTCGCGACCGTAAGCAAGCGCTGCTCCGCATGAAAAATGCGCTTAAGGAGTTCATTGTCGATGGTGTTCCGACGACGATTCCGTTTCACCAGCAGGTGATTGAACATCCTGATTTCGCCAGCGGGAATTACAACCTCGACTTTGTTGACAAGATCATGCTTGCCGATAAACAACCAGCGACCACAAAACTAACACTCCAGCGACCGGCTGAGACCACGGAAAAGGTCGAAACCGAACCTGAGACCGAACCGGTGGTGCCAGGCATCGAAGACAAGAGCTAAAACGGAGGATAGCGTGAACATCCCGACCGAACTGAAATACACCAAAGAACACGAGTGGATCAAGTTGGACGGAACCACGGCCACAGTCGGTATCACCGATTGGGCTCAGGGCGAATTAGGGGATATCGTTTTTGTCGAATTGCCCGAGGTTGGTGACAAGATCGAAAGAACGAAACCGTTCGGTACCATCGAGGCGGTCAAAGCAGTCTCGGACCTGTTTGCGCCTCTCAGTGGCGAGGTGGTCGAGATCAACGCCGCCTTGGAAGACGATCCGATGGTTATCAACCGCGACGCATACGGTGACGGCTGGATGGTCAGGGTCGAATGCTCCGAAATATCCGAGTTGGACCAACTGTTGGACAGCGCGGGGTACGAAAGCATTATCAACGGTTGAGCCGCATCACTTCGGCGCCACTGATCGCATAGGAGCTTGCCGACCACAATATGCCATACGTACCGAATAGTAATGATGATCGCCGGGCGATGTTAAATCGGATCGGCGTCAGTCGCATCGACGATCTGCTGAGCGATATTCCCACGCCACTGCGACTTGATCGACCACTGGATATTTCCGCCACATCAGAATTGGAACTGCTTGCCCGGATGGGTGAACTGGCCGAAAGCAACTCGACCGGGCTGGCCTGTTTTGCGGGAGGTGGCGTCTACGATCATTTCATCCCGGCCGCTGTCGCGGCGGTGGTTAGTCGCCCCGAATTCGTTACAGCTTATACTCCATATCAGCCGGAAGTGTCTCAGGGTACCCTCCAGGTAATTTACGAGTTTCAGTCGCACATTTGCCGGCTGACCGGGATGGATGTGGCTAACGCCTCGATGTACGACGGCGCCAGCGCCATGGCCGAGGCTGCTGTGATGGCGTGCAAAGTGACGCGACGAAACCGCGTGCTGGTGTCTGAGACGGTCAATCCGCTCTACCGTCAGGTGCTAGAGACCTATCTGTCGGGAAGAGGTACGCAACTGGTAACAGTACCGATGTCAGGCGGCGTCACCGATGGACAATCTCTGTCGGAAATGGTCGATGACCAGACGGCCTGTGTCATCGCAGCTCAGCCGAATTTCTTCGGACGGCTCGAGGATATCGAAGGTGCCGCAAAAATCGTGCACGCTGTCGGCGGTAAGTTGGTGATGGTGATTGACCCGATCGTCCAGGCGATCTTGAAAACACCCGCTGCCTGCGGGGCGGATATCGTCGTCGGTGAGGGTCAGCCTCTGGGCATACCTGTTTCATTCGGAGGTCCCTTGCTCGGGTTCTTTGCTGCCCGCAAGCAACTCATCAGGTCCCTGCCGGGTCGGGTGGTTGCCCGCACCAAGGATGTCGAGGGCCGCGACGGGTTCGTTCTCACGCTGCAGACGCGAGAGCAACATATTCGTCGTGAAAAAGCCACCTCCAATATCTGCACGAATGAGGCTCTCTGCGCAACTACGGCCGCAGTATACATGACCCTGCTGGGTCGAACCGGTTTGAAACAAGTGGCCCTGCTGTCAGCCGAGAAGGCACAGGAGACGGCTCGACGGTTGTGCGAACTCGATGGGTTTGAACCGTATTTCGAGGGACCTTTTGTACGAGAGTTTGCTGTTAGGACTCCCCTGCCGGCCGGGGAGATTATCCTGAATTTGGTTAAGCAGAATATCCTGCCGGGTATCGACGCCGGACGATGGTATCCCGGCCTTGAGGATTGCCTGATTGTAGCCACGACTGAAAAACGCACGCCTCACGAAATTGATTGTCTGATTGAGGCCATGAAAAAGTTCGCCCAAAGCCATGCTATGTCCCGAATGTAAAACTGAACTTGAGGACGGCAAAGTGAGTTGCCCGGTCTGTGGTTGGGAACTGACCGATGAAGAGAAAGCCAAGTGGCTTGTTCTCGGCACGATTCAGTCCCCACCATTTGCCAACCTGGCCCGTGAGGTGCTTAAATCGCAGGGCATCCCGGCCGTGGTGATTTCCAGATCCGGGTTTTTCGGTAATATCGGTTTGTCGTTTAATCCGATTTTCAGCGGTGGAAAACCGGGAACGTTTGAGATCCTGGTTCCGCGCGACTATGCCGACGAAGCCCGAGACACTCTGGACATGACCCTTGGCGACAAGTGGCTGCCGGAGGAAAACTGAGTGCCTTATTGTCCCAAATGCAAATATGTGTTTCAGAGCGGCATCGGCATTTGCCCGGATTGCGAAGTGCCGCTGGTGGAACATGCGCTCGCCGGTCGCGGCGCCGCCATGGTGCCCGACGATAGCTGGGTAGTGGTCGGTGGCGTCATTGATCGTGAGGAAACACAAGTGGCCAAAGGATCGCTGGATTCATCGAACATACCCTCCATGGTGCTGCCGTCACGGATCGGCTGGTTCAGGAATGAAGACATCTCGTCACAGCCAAAGGCAAATGATGAAGATGACGGCAACTTGATCGTGGTGCCGCGAGAGTTCCACCAGGAGGCCGCCGCTATTCTGGATGCGGTCCTGGGGGAGGATTACTTTGATACGGAAATTATGGAGTGACTAACTGCCCAACTTACAGGGAGCTTCTATGAGAATCGCAACATGGCTGCTGCTGTTTATCTTCTTAGTGGCGGGTGCTGTCGTATCACAAGAAGAACCGGATACGGCGACCACATTAACATCAACGGCGCCGTCGGCCGTTTCTTA
>CBDUZQ010000116.1:0-7563 GCA_965371755.1 uncultured bacterium | reverse complement strand
GCCTCCGTTTGCGCCCTGACCGATAACGCGGCCGGAAGCGAGATTACCATTAGCGCCAGAATCAGTATCGCGTGCTTTACATAACCGTTCGTCATAATCTACCTCGATTCATGTTTTTGGACGTTCGTCGCCTGACAATTCGCCATTATCTATGGTTTCGTCAAAGAGAGGGCGGTTCTTTAGGGAACAGTTCGAATCTCTATTTTCGCCGTATTGCGATCGATAATTGACCATCATGGTCGCTGTAAACCCTTGACAGATAATAAAAACCACCCTATCTTGCAAGTATATGGTACGTTGATAATACTATCGTCTTGCCTCCACGTTGAGGGCGTGTGGTAAAGTCCCGTTGTACGGCATCACCCACCCGGGACGTTCGAGCGATCACAAAGGACCAGCATAAGTGTCCACCGACTTCGACATTACTAATTCATTTACCCCGAAGAGGACAGAGAGATGAGGGAAACGCAGCGAGTTGGCAACAGAGCTTTTCGTTTTCTGGTAGCGTGCACTATTCTGATATCGTGCGGCGCTGTCAGTGCACAGGCGGATCAGGTAACCACGGAGTACAATTTCGAGCGGCCTGTTATGGAAACAGTCCGGCTGAGCGGTGAAGTTTTCGATCGCATCGTGATGCCGGGGGCGCCCAATGCCGGTCGCACCGGCCAACCGGCTCTACCGGCGAGCGGGGCGGATATTCTGATTCCATACGGCCACGAAGTTGTGAGCATCGAGATCGAGACCGGTGAGAAGGTTCTCATCGGTAGCGGCTATAATATCGAGCCGAATCTGGAGCCGATTCCGCTGTCGTCCCCTCCGGGCACGGTTGTTTATCCGGAACCGGACGCATCGATTTATCACTCGGACCTCCCCTTTCCCGAGGGCAATTTCGAGCAGGTGGGTGTCTACGGATTCCGAGGCTTTCAAATCCTCACCTTGAGACTACAGCCGGTGCAGTACTTGCCTTCCTCCGGCGAGCTTTATTACTACCCGCAACTCAAGGTGATCGTTCATACCGAAGATGTCGGTCGCTTCTCGTCGCTCCTGCGGGGCCTGGAAGTGGACGAGCAGGAGGTGACACAAAGGGTCGACAATCCTGAGACGGTCAACAGTTACTGGCTTGCGATGTCCCGGCGGGAACGTAGTTACGATCTGCTGATTATCACTACTCCGGCGCTGGCCGCATCGTTTCAACCGTTGAAGGACTACCACGACACTACCGGCATCCTGACCGAGATTCACACTACCGACGACGTCGGCAGCAGCAGCCCCGACGATGTTCGCGATTACATCAGAGACAAGTATCTGGCCGACGGTATCCAGTATGTGATAATAGGCGCTGATGACGATATCATTCCGGCCAAGGACCTCTACGTAGTCACCAGTGCCGGCGGCTACACCGAGTACAATATGCCCGGCGACATCTACTTTGCCTGCCTGGACGGCACCTACAACTACGACGGCGACAGCCGGTGGGGTGAACCGAATGACGGCGATGGGGGTGGTGATGTCGACCTGGTAGCGGAGGTTTATGTCGGACGCGCGGCGGCAGGGAACAGTACCGAGGTTGATCGCTTTGTCACCAAGACTCTGTGGTATCTGACCGGACAGCACTCGACGCCGCAGAATGTCCAGATGGTTGGTGAGCATCTCGGTTTCGGCGGACCGTCTGAGTACGCAGCCGAGACCCTGGATGAACTGATCGACGGCGCCGACACGCATGGTTACACCACGGTGGGGATCCCTTCCGATCAATACAGTATCGACCGTCTGTACGATCGCGACTGGCCGGGCAACGACTGGCCGAGTTCGGAGTTGTCTACTCGCGTTAACAACGGTGTGCACATCCTGAACCACCTCGGTCACGGCTCCGAGCAGTATGCCATGAAGTTCACCAACAGCCAGGTGAGCAGCGCATGGACCAACACCGACCTCTGCTTCATCTATTCCCAGACATGTCTGGCCGGCCATCTCGACGGTCTGGACTGCTGGGCGGAAGAAACCAACATCAAGATGGACCACGGCGCTTTTGCGGTGATCATGAATGCTCGGTATGGTTTCGGTGAATACTCCAGCACCGATGGTCCTTCGCAACGTTTCAACCGTGAGTTCTTTGATGCTGTGTTCAATACGGCCGAAGGCAAACCGGAAATTGGGAAGGCCAACCACGATTCCAAGGAAGATAACCTCTATCGCATCAGCGACGGTTGCATGCGGTGGTGCTACTATGAGTTGAACCTGTTTGGCGATCCGACTGTCCCCATCAGCGGCGTGACCGCAGTTGCCTTTGACTATCCCAACGGCGTGCCGGAAACGGTTCAGCCGGGCGAGTCGGCCACGTTTGAGGTTATTGTCTACGGAGTCGGTGACGGCGTCCCGGTGCCCGGCACCGGCGAGTTGCACTACTCTATCAACGGCAGCATGTTCAACACGGTGGCGATGACCGAACTATTCGATAACCACTACGAAGCCACTCTGCCGCCAATCAACTGCGGCGACGTGTTGAGCTTCTATGTCAGCGCTGAGGAAGTCGCCAACGGGACTTTCTACAATCCCAGCCCGGCCAATCCGAACACAGTGATGGCAGCGACTGGCGTTATCACCGTTTTCCAGGACGACTTTGAAATCGACAAGGGCTGGTCGATTTCAGGCGGTTTGTGGGCGCGAGGCGTTCCGACCGGCAACGGTGGTGAGTATGGCGGCCCCGACCCAAGCTCCGGCTGCGTCGGACCCAATGTCTTCGGGTACAACCTAAACGGCGACTATTCAAACAACATGCCGGAATACCACCTGACCAGCCCGCCCATCAACTGCAGCGGCCTGTCATCGATAACGCTGAAATTCCAGCGCTGGCTGGGTGTTGAGCAGCCGGCTTACGATCATGCCTACATCCTGATTAGCACCGACGGCGCCAATTGGGTGACTATTTGGGAAAACAGCGGTACCATCACCGAC
Organism: uncultured bacterium; assembly: GCA_965371755.1. Lineage (GTDB taxonomy): Bacteria > Zixibacteria > MSB-5A5 > GN15 > FEB-12 > JAJRTA01. The sequence continues at coordinate 4,608 of CBDUZQ010000116.1, read as the reverse complement.
GGCGCCTGGGTAGAGATGGAGTTCGACATCTCTGAGTATGCCGACAACGAACCAACTGTTTACCTGCGCTGGACTATGGGCACTACCGACTCAGGATGGCGGTACTGTGGGTGGAACATTGATGGTCTCGAAGTTATCGGAATGGAGTGCGATGAAAACCGACCGCATATTATCACCGAGACCCTGCCGGACTGGACCGTAAGTGTCGCCTACTCTCAGCAGTTGATGGCTGAAGGTGGCTCCGGTGCTCTGTTCTGGTCGGATAAGAATGGTGACCTGGTCGGCACTGGATTGACGTTGTCGTTGCTGGGTTTGCTTAGCGGTACCCCGACAGCGGCCGGGCCGATATCGTTTACCGCCCACGTTATCGACAAGATGGAGAAGCAGGATGAGCAACTGCTGAGCTTCACCATCAATCCGGCTGTGGAGATCACCTCCGCCAGCCTGCCCGATTGGACGATAAACTGCCCCTACTCACAGCAGTTGACGGCCACTGGTGGTACCGGTGACCTGACCTGGGAAGACAAGAACGATGGATTATCGGGCAAAGGACTGACCCTGTCGCCCGAAGGCCTGCTCTCCGGCATCCCGACTGTCTCCGGACCGGTCGAATTCACTGCTGAGGCCTCCGACCAAGTGGGATCACAGGATGAGCAACCGTTTAATTTCACCATTAATGACGAACTGGTGATCACTACCGAGTCGTTGCCGCTGGGTGTTGTGGACGAACCTTACAGTCAGCAACTGAGCTGCACCGGAGGCACGGGTGCTATTAGCTGGAGCGATCTGAATGGCGATCTTGACGGTTCCGGCCTGACCCTGTCGAGTGAGGGTATCCTCTCCGGAACGCCACCGGCGGAGATAACGGTCGGCTTCACAGCCAATGCCTCCGACGGTTGTGGCGCCTCCTCTCAGCAGCCGCTGACAGTCGAAATCAGCCCGGCCTACACTTGTGGTGACCTCAACGACGACGGCGTGATCACCGATGTCGCTGATCTTGTCTACATGGTTGATTACATGTTCAACGATGGTCCCCCTCCGGTGTTCATGCAATCAGCCGACTTCGACGGAGACGATGAGATCACTATTGCCGATCTGGTGTTTCTGATCGAGTATATGTTCTCAGGCGGACCGCCGCCCGAGTGCTGATCTGCTTCCCGTCTGAGACTATTACGACCATTAGCGCCACTCCTGCTTCGGCAGGGGTGGCGTTCTCTTTCTGACACCCGCGTCGGCTCGCCGCCCGGGACAAAAATAAACCCCCGGCTTGATTTTGCGGAAAGCTTAGCATATCTTTCACAGTTATGCCAATTGCGGAGAAATAACTGTGTATTCCAAGAACCTGCTTGAGAAACTGAAAGCGCGCCTGGCCAAATGGAACGAGACTGCTGAAAAGACGCGCCAAAAGAAGTCCAAACCGCGCTTCTTCACCGTTTCAAGTGTCGATATAGACGAACTGTACACGCCCGACAAGGTGAACCGAGCCGATAACGACCAATACTATTTGGACAATATCGGGCTGCCCGGCGAGTATCCGTACACACGCGGCGTGCACCATACGATGTATCGCACGCGGCTGTGGACGATGCGGCAGTTCGCCGGTATGGGTACCCCGAAACAGACCAACGAACGGTTCAAGTACATCCTGAAGAGCGGCGGCACCGGCCTGTCTACGGCCTTCGATCTGCCGACGCTGATGGGCTACGACTCCGATCATGTGCGCTCACTGGGCGAGGTCGGCAAGTGCGGCGTCGCGGTCGATTCACTTGCCGACATGGAGATTCTGTTCGACGGTATCGACCTGTCGCAGGTGTCAACTTCGATGACGATCAATTCGTCGGCCTCGATGGCGCTGGCCTTCTATCTCTGCGTCGCCGAGAAACAGGGTGTGCCGTTCGAGCAGGTGCGCGGTACGCTTCAGAATGATATCCTGAAAGAGTACATCGCACAGAAGGAGTTCATATTCCCGCCGCGACCTTCCATCCGCCTGATTACGGATATGATGGAGTACTGCACCAAACATGTCCCGCAGTGGAATACAATCTCGATCAGCGGTTATCATATTCGCGAGGCGGGCGCTACCGCCGTGCAGGAGTTGGCTTTCACGCTGGCCGATGGGTTCCAGTATGTTGAGTCCGCTATTGAGGCGGGTCAGGATGTCGATGAGTTTGCACCACGACTGTCGTACTTTTTCAATGCCCACAGCGATTTTTTTGAGGAGATAGCCAAGTACCGCGCGGCCCGTCGCATTGTGGCCAAGCGGATGAAAAATAAGTACGGCGCCAAAGACGAACGCAGTTGGTTGTGTCGGTTCCATACCCAGACGGCGGGTTGCTCGTTGACGGCGCAGCAGCCGGAGAACAATATCGTGCGCGTGGCGTTGCAGGCGCTGTCCGGTGTGCTGGGCGGCACCCAGTCGCTGCACACCAATTCTATGGACGAAACCCTGGCTTTGCCGTCGGAGAAAGCGGTTAAGATCGCTCTGCGCACCCAGCAGATTATCGCGCATGAATCGGGCGTGGGCAACACCATCGATCCATTGGCCGGGTCATATTTTATCGAGGCGCTGACTGACAAGATGGAAGCTGAGACCGAGGCGTACTTCGAGGAAATCGAACGACGCGGCGGCGTGCTGGAGTGTATCGAGGAAGGGTTCTTCCAGCGCGAGATTGCCAGAAGCGCTTATCGCTTCCAGCGGGAGATCGAAGAAGAGCAGCGCATTATTGTCGGCGTCAACGACTACAAAGACGACGGCGAGGAGATTGATATCCCGGTCCTGAGGATTGACAAACAGGTAGAGGTCGACCAGGTGGCGTTCGTCCAGAAAGTGCGCGCCGAGCGCGATGAAGCGGCTGTGAAGGCAGCGCTTGCGAAACTGCGCGAAGTCGCCAGAGGAAGCGGTAACACCTTTGAAGCCATTCTCGAGTGCAGCCGGGCGTACGGTACGTTGGGTGAAATGTGCGACCTGTTGCGCGAGGAGTGGGGCGAGTATGTCGAGCCGCCCTCAGCCATGGTGGCGTCGTGAGGGGCGGAGGCATCGCCTCTCCTTTCCCCTGTGGGCAACGGAACAATGACGATGAACATAATTCACTGTTTCAGATAGAGTGATAATGCCAGACAAAATCAGAGTACTGTTAGCCAAACCCGGCCTTGACGGCCACGACCGCGGCATCAAAGTGATCGCCGCCGCCTTTCGCGATGCCGGGATGGAAGTGATCTACACCGGCCTGAGACAAACGCCGCCGATGATCGTCGACGCCGCCGTGCAGGAGGACGTCGACGCTATCGGGGTGTCGATCCTCTCCGGGGCACACATGACGCTGTTTCCGGCGATCCTCGAAGAGATGAAAGCCAAAGACGCCGAGGACATCCTGTTGTTCGGCGGCGGCATCATCCCTGAGGAGGACAAGCAGGAACTTGAGAAAATGGGCGTCGCCAAAATCTTCACACCCGGCGCGCCGACCGAGGATGCGATCCAGTTCCTAAGGCGAACGATTGCGGCGAGGAAGAAGTGATACACAAGTGTGTTTCTCGCGCTACGCACGGCTGAGAGTATAGTGAGAGACAAGAGCAACAGATGAAGAACGAGGCTCTCAGGCAGAGACGCCTGACAGCATATAGAAGAATAGACATAGACGAAAACAGAAACGATTCAATAACGGGCATTTATAGCCCCGGCCCGGAGGAATGATGAACAAGAATATCGATGAACGCCAACAAGCAGTCAGGGACGAAGTCAAGGCGTTTGCAGAAAAGGAAATCGCTCCCGTCTCGAGTGAACTGGACCAAATGCCGGAGCCGCGAACCTTTCCCCGCGAATTGTACAAAAAACTGGGTGACACCGGGTTTATCGGCTACGTCATGCCCAAAGAGTACCGCGGCAAAGGCGCCTCAAGCCTTGAATATATCACCCTCATTGAAGAGCTTTGTTATCATGACGCTGCGGTCGGTCTGCTGGCCGCTGTCGCCGAGTTGGCCACGCATCCGATTATTCACTTCGCCAATGACGACCAGAAGAAGAAGTACGTCCCTGACTGCGCCACCGGCAAACGGATCCCGTCGTTTATTCTCACCGAGCCGAACGCCGGCTCCGATGCTGCCTCGCTAACCACGGTGGCGGTCGAGACCGACGATGGTTACGTCATTAATGGCGAGAAGACTTTCATTATGCATGGTGACGTCTGCGATCTCGGCGTGCTCTTCTGCAAGATCGAAGGCAAACCGAAACTATCGGCCTTCATCGTCGAGACCGACCAACCCGGCTGGGAGGCTCGTACCCTGAAGAACAAGCTGGGCATGCGTGCCGCTACGACCGGCGCTATCGTGCTCAAGGACGTGAAGGTTCCGAAAGAGAATCTGCTCGGCGATATCGGTAAAGGGTTTCGCTATGCCATGGGAACGCTCGATTCGGCTCGTGTCGGCGTAGCCGCACAGGGCGTCGGCATTGCTCAGCGAGCGCTGGATGAATCTGTCGCCTACGCCAAGAAGCGCGTGCAGTTCGGCGCGCCTATCGCCAAGTTGCAGGCAATACAGTGGATGATCGCCGACATGGCGGTACGGCTGGAAGCCGCGCGTTGTCTCACATACAAGGCGGCAATGATGCAGGAC